>JAISCK010000163.1 GCA_031265635.1 Spirochaetaceae bacterium | reverse complement strand
GCTGTTCACGGGCACGGGGCCCCAGGTTCTTGAATCGTTGGTATTGCTCCGGTCGTCGGAAAGCACGAAGCACTGGCTGCCGGACAGCACCAGGGTATCCATGGTTCCCGAAAAAGGCAGGGATTCGTCCCAGAGGGGCGATACCTGGGGCGGCAGTATATGATAGGGCCGGACCGCGAATTCGTATTCGGTGAGCCCGTAGGCCTGGCCCGCGGGTTTTACCCTGAGAACAAAATCCTTCATGGAGATTTCATCGCCCGGCAGGGCGACGAGGCGTTTGATAAAGGTCCTGTTTTCCCTGTTGATAAGGCCGGCGCGCTGGGCGGTACAAAAACGCGCGAGGGTATCGGCGGCAATGACGGGAAGGCTCTCTCCGGCGTCCAGGGAAGGATCTATGACCACAACGGAGCCCCGGCCGAGGCGCGGGAGTTTTTGCCCGCCGTCCGAGTTTCCGGCGAAAAGCCGCGAAAGCCCGTAGGAGCGGACGATAAAACGCTCCCCGGCTCTGAGGGCCGGGCGCATTGATTCATTTTCAAGAATTACAAAAGAAAAAAAGAAACTGGTCAGCGCCAGGTAAAGCACAAAGAAACCGGCAAGCCACACCAGCACAAGGTACAGTTTGGTGCGCTGCTGCTTCTGGGCCGCGTAGGAATACTTGCGCCATTTGCCGAACATGCGCCCCTCCTACCGTATGGGTCCCATGCGGCCCGGAGGCCAGTAGATAAACGCCCCCTTGCCCAGTATCTTGGCCTCCCGCACCGGGCCGAAATAGCGCCCATCGCGGGAATTGTCCCGGTTATCCCCCAGGGGCAGTATGCGCCCTTCGGGAACATACCAGCCCAGTTTTTGCCGGGCAAGGACCGTGCCGTAACGCTGGTCATGGGGGAAAAGGGCCCTGAGAAACGACATATAGGCTTCGGAGTACGCGGAATCCCCCCGGTACTGGGGAAGCAGTTCGCCGCCGTTACGCTCCGGAGAACCCCCGGCGCTTACCGCTTCGGCGAGGCGGGAAATTTCGGGCGGCGCGGTAAGCCACAGTTCCCGGTAGCCGTTGCGTTTTCCCGCCGCCCTGAGGGAAGGGTACACGTCCTGGTCTATGAGCCGCGAAAGCCTGTGGGTAAAGCCCCGCTGGGCCATGTATTCCCGCTCGGAAATCCAGCGGTCCTCCCCGGAAAAGAGGGCCTTGAGTTCGCCGTTCTCGCTTACGAAACGGTCGCCGCCCATGCCCACGGCCCGTTTGATAAGAAAATGGGCTTTGGGCTGTCCCCGTTCATCCCGGTCTATGTCCACCAGGGAAAGGGTCAGCATATAGATGACGCGCTGGGCTATGTCAAAGCCGGGCCCCCAGGAAATATAGGACGGGTTTTCAAAAATGATAATGTCGTTCCGCTTGGGCTTTACGGGGCTGGGCAGCTTGGCGACGCCGGGGAGCAGTTCCGGCCCGTACACCAGTTTATTGACGAAAATCCGGTCGCTGATAAGCAGGGTGTCTATCATTGAACCGGAAGGTATCTGGTAGGCCTGAAAGAGGTACTGGTTGATGAGCAGCACCACGCAGGCGGCCCAGAGGAATGCCTCAAGCCAGTCAACAATGATGTTTTTTTTCCGCTGCTTTTCTTTTTTTTCACGCCTGAGCCGCTTCCGGCGGGTCAGGTATTGTTCCGTAAGGGTCTGGAGCGTGTCGAAAAAGTCCTTTCCCGTGTTTGTTTTTATTCCGTTCATCTTTATATTGAAACTACCATGAAGAGCCGTCGTTGACAAGGGATTACGGTGATTCTATAATGCCGTCATGTTTGGAAAAGCTAAAAAAAGCGGCGAAACCCTCGATGAGGATCTGGTTGAACTTAAACCTTTTATGGGTCTGCGGCCCGGCGTATACCTGGCGGCGCTCTATGCCCTGGTTCTGGTTCTTGCGCTCTTTTTCATCCTTTTTTTCCCCGGCCTCAGCAGGCCGGGCAGCGTCGTAAGCGTAGACTCGGAACCGGAAGGCGCGGCGGTACGGATTGACGGGATATACCAGGGCGTTTCGCCCCTTTCGGTATTTGTTCCCAGGGGAAAGCACCGGATAAGCCTGGTCCTCCCCGCTTTCAGCGTTACCGAGTTTGAGGCCGATGTGGGAGGCAGGCTTTTCGCTTCCCTTTTTTTCCCGAAACGGCTTTCGTTTTCGGAACGCCTTGACAGTCCCGATCCCCTTGGGGTCCTTGCCTTTGCCGCCTCCGATTATGCCCGCTGGGCTTCCGCCGGGGAACCTTCGGCCGTATACCAGATACCGTTAAGCCTCTCGGAAGGCGCCTACCGCGCCGGGGCCGGCCGCTACGGGGATATGGCGGGCATACTCATTGCCTCGGCCCGTTTCGCCCGGAGCCGCGCCCAGATGCGGGACCTGCTCAGGGCAAAGTTTCTTGTCGACAATGCCGGGCGGAGCCCCTCCCCCCTTGCGCTGGTCAATTCCGCCAGGGATATGCTCAACTACCTTTCCGATAACCCCGGCGCCTCGTTCTGGCTTTCCGACGCGGTGTACGGCGGCGGGGTAAATGCCGTGTCAACATCGCCCTGGCATCAGGAGCATACCGGGGCCAAAGAACGCCCGGCGGAAGGCGGCGCGGCGGGGGGCGCCATGACGCTCAGGGGCATTGAGTTCCGTTCCATTCCCGCCGGTACGCTGAACAGGGAATTCCCCTACGCGGAAGAAACCCCTGTCCCCGCTTTCTGGATTGCCGCCTCGGAAACGGGCAGGGAAGACTGGGACCGCTTTGTCGGCGAAAATCCCCGTTGGGCCGCAGACAAGCGCCAGGCCCTCATCGCCGAGGGCCTTGTTACCGAGGATTACCTGCTTCCCCCGCCCGGCGCGACGCCCGGAGACTTTTCCGCCGAACAGGGAGCGGCCGTTACCGGCGTTTCCTGGCATGCGGCCAGGGCCTACTGCGCCTGGCTCAACTCGTCCCTTGCCATGCCGGGCTATACGGTCCGGCTTCCTTTCGAGCTTGAATGGGAATACGCCGCCGGGGTAAACAGCCGCACTGTCTCCCGGCCCCTTGGCTCCATGCTTTTGAACCACTGGGAATGGTGCGAAAATCCCTACAGCTATCTGGATTATCTGCCTGAGGGCGCCATGGAACTCATTGATGTCCCCGAAAGGCCGGTGCGGGGCGGCGCGTGGCTCAACACCCCCGGAACCATAACCGAAAAGACCAGGGGGGGCCTTGACCCCGAAACCTGCTCTCCTTTTGTCTCGTTCAGGCCGGTTATAGCCCCTGACGCCGGAAGTCCCGGAGGCCGGTAATGGGCGGCGGTACAAAGGTCATAGCCGTCAACCGCAGGGCCAGGCATGACTACGCTGTAGACGAAACGTATGAATGCGGCATCGTACTCCAGGGAACCGAAATAAAGTCCGTGAGGGACGGAAGGATTTCCTTTCCCGACGCCTGGGCCGAAATAGCCGCCGGCGAGCTGTGGCTCCGTTCCCTCCGGGTTGCCGAAAACCCCTTCTCCTCGGTTTTCAACCACGATCCCGACCGGAAAAAAAAGCTCCTCATGCACCGCCAGGAGATCAAACGCCTTACCCGCAAAGTAGATGAAAAAGGCTACACCCTTGTCCCCCTGTCCTTTTACCTTAAAAACGGCAGGGTCAAGGTCGAACTGGGTCTCTGCAAGGGCAAGAAAAACTACGACAAACGGGCGGACATACGGGAAAAGGACATCAACCGGGAAATAGCGCGGGAATTCAAGGGGAAATTACACTAGACGGGGTCCGCGGGCTGCCCCGCGCTGTTTTACCATATCCTGGGCTGAAAGCCTTCGGGAATGTTTATCGTTACCGTGTCCCCGGACTGCTCTATTACATACAGCCCGTTCTTTTCCGCATAGGCCCGGACATTCTTCCTCATTATGGCCCCGGCCGCCGCGCCCAGGAGCTTGCGCCTGTCCTGCCGCGCGTCGGCATAGCGGCGCAGTACGTCCATGCGCTTGAGGTGCTCTTTTACATCCTCAACGCACAGGTACGATTTAACTTCCACCGCCATGGCAAACTCGCCGTTCTCAAGCCATACATCAACTTCGGCCAGGGCCTTGCCTTGGGCGTCAAAAAACTCCACATTCGGCCCGGCCCTGGTAAAGGCATACCCCAGGGCCCTGAATTTTTCGGCTATATTGGGCGTTACAAGATGCTCGGCAAGTTCGCCGAAACGGTTTCCCAAAGCCCCGATCTGTTTATCGGTCCTGTCCATCATTTTGTCGAGGCGGCGGTCCATCTTTTCCGCCCGTTCGGCGTTTTTCGTTATTATCCGGTCGGTTTCTTCCAGGCGCCGTTTCGCTTCTTTGGCGTTTTTCTCTATTATCCGATCGGTTTCTTCCAGGCGCCGTTTCGCTTCTTTGGCATTTTTCTCTATTATCCGGTCGGTTTTCTGCAGCGCCGCCCACACGGCCTCAAAACTCGCGCCCCCCGGCGGTTGCGCCTGTATCTGATCTCCCATAGTCACGCCCCTTATCAATAAATATACCGCATTGTAAAACAGGCGGCAACGCCGCTGCGTACATAGTATACGGCCCGGCCATGGATGCCGCTTGTTTTTTGCCAGCAAATCCAGGGCCGCGATTTCAAAATCCGCTATTTTGAAATCGCCCCTGTTATCTTGTGATTTACCGCGAAGGGCGGTATAATATAGATATGAGACATTTTGCTCTCATCTTCGCGCTGGCTTTTTTCGCGGAATTCCCGGGGCCCGGGGCCCAGGCCGCGAAGCCGGTGGTGCGTATCATGCCCTTCTCTGTTCAGGGCATGGGCGATGAAGAAGCAAGAACCATCGAATCGCTCATTCAATCGTATCTGTTTGATCTGGGCGACCGTTTTATCGATTTTGAACTTGCCGGCCCTTCAGGCGATATAAGCCGGACATCCGCGGTCCCGGACGGGAGAGAGCCTGATTTTGTCATTTCGGGCAGTCTCAGGCTCGAAGGCGACGACCGCGTGCTGACCCTCGATCTTTCCAATG
>JAISCK010000042.1 GCA_031265635.1 Spirochaetaceae bacterium | reverse complement strand
GATCACTGGTCCCTCAAGGCCCAAAAAGAAGGCTATCCGGCCCGTTCAGTGTACAAACTCAAGGAACTGGACGAAAAATTCAAACTGTTTGCGCAGAGGCCGCGTGACAGGCCGTTCCGCGTCCTTGACCTGGGCGCGGCGCCGGGAAGCTGGAGCCTCTATATACTCAAAAAATTCAGCGGGAATGTCTTCCTGGCGGCCTCGGACCTTGCCCCCCTTTCCGGCCAATTTGGCCGGGAACATTTAGCCGGTGTTTTTTTTGTTCAGGGCGATATACACGAAGAAGGGGTGCGGGCCGCCCTCCTCGAAAAAGGCCCCTATGACGCGGTCATCTCCGACGCGGCCCCGGCTACCACGGGGAACCGTTCCGTAGACTCAGGCCGTTCCCTGGCCCTGGCCGAGGCCGCCCTTGCCTACGGGGAAGCAGGGCTTAAACCCGGGGGGAATTTCGTGGTCAAGATTTTTCAGGGAGCCGGCGCCGAAAGCCTCCTCAAGCGTATGCGGGAACTCTTTACCACCGCGAAAAGTTTCAAGCCGGAAGCCTGCCGTTCAAATTCTTTTGAAACGTACTATCTGGGCCTGGGCAAGAAGGGCTGAACCACGAATTATACGCAATAATACTATACGCGTCTCATCCAAACTGGGAACGGTAGAGTTCCGCGTACACTCCGTTTTTTTTAAGGAGCGCCGGATGGTTTCCCTGTTCGGCCAGGTCTCCGTCTTTCATGACCAGTATGGTGTCGGCGTTCTGTATGGTAGAAAGCCTGTGGGCGATGACAAAGCAGGTTTTGTCCTTCATGAGGCGGCGCATGGCTTCCTGTATGCGCAGTTCGGTGCGGGTGTCCACGTTGCTTGTCGCCTCGTCAAGGATCAGCATGCGTACGTCAAGGAGCGTGGCCCGGGCTATGGTTAAAAGCTGCTTTTGGCCCTGCGAAATATTTACCCCGTCTTCAGAGAGGACTGTGTCATAGCCTTTGGGAAGCCGGGTGATAAAATAATGAGCCTGGGCTGTTTTTGCCGCCGCCTCAACATCCTCCCTGGAAGCGTTGGCTTTTCCGTAGGCGATGTTTTCGTAGACTGTGCCGTTAAAGAGCCAGCTTTCCTGGAGTACCATGGCAAAGGCGAGGCGGAGGCTTTTTCGCGTAACGCCTCTGATTTCCTTTCCGTCTATGGAGATGGTTCCGCTTTCAGGATCATAAAAACGCATGAGAAGATTGATGATGGTTGTTTTTCCCGCTCCTGTATGCCCCGCTATGGCAATGAGGCTGCCCGGTTCGGAACGGAGGGAAAAGTCCCTGAGGACGGTCTTTTCGGGAACATAGCCGAAACGTATATGGGAAAGTTCCACCCTGCCCTGTACGGCCTCAAGGACAACGGCGTCTTTGCCGTCGGGCTCTTCTCCGGGTTCGTCCATAAGGGTAAAAACCCGGTCCGCCGCCGCTGTGGCCGACTGAATCTCCGCGAGTATATTGGCCGCTTCGTTTATGGGGCCTGAAAATTTTCTGGAGTAGAGTATAAAAGAACTCATGCTGCCCAGGGAAATGCGGCCGAGCAGGTACAGCACGGCCCCGAATACACTGACCAGCGTGAGTGAAAGATTATTGATGAAATTAACCGAAGGTCCCAGGGAAGCGCTGTGAAAGTCGGCGTCATAATAGGCGCATACCGCTTCTTCGTTGACTTGGTCAAAGCGGGAGAGTATGGTCTTTTCCTGATGATATGCCTTGATGGTTTTGAGGCCCGAGACCATTTCCTCGGCAAACCCGTTCAGCGCGCCCAGCTTGACTGAACGGAGGCGGAAGTAGCGGTGTATCTTTTCTGACTGCCGCCTGATAAAGAAACCCGCCGGCGGTATGGTTACGAGGAATATCAGTCCCATGCCTGGGGAGATGGCAAGCATCATCACCAGGGAACCCGCGACCGTAACTACTGTAGTGCAGATCTGAAGGAGATCATTGGCGAGCGAAGTATTGACCGTGTCAATGTCATAGGAAATATGGCTTATAATGTCTCCGGTCTGCCGGGTATCAAAAAAAGAAACCGGAAGGTCCATGAGCTTGTCAAATATGTCCTTCCGCATTCTCCGCGCCGCCCTTTGGCTTAACGAGATCATTCCCGCGGAAAGGATATAATTTAAGATTGAAGAGACGGCGAAAAAGAACGCCATCCAGCGGCAGTAGTAAAACACCAGGCGGAAATTTACCGTGCCTCCTCCGAGCGCGTCGATGGCTTTGCCTGAAAGCAGGGGGCCGAGGAGGGCAAGACAGTTGCTCAGGACGGCAAGCAGTATAATCAGCACAATCAGCGCCCGGTCGGTTCTGAGGTAATTCCAGAGCCTGAGCATGGTTTTGATGATGCTTCTCCCGGACTTTTTTCCGGTTCCGCTGTACACGGGAGCGCCGGGATGTTCCGGCCCCTGCTGCCTGAGTCCCAGTTTGTCGAGGTTTCTTTCAGGCACGGGACGCCTCCCCCATCTGTGAATCGTGGATTTCCCGGTAGAGAGCGCAGGATTCAAGAAGTTCGGCGTGGCTGCCCGCGCCGAGTATGCGGCCTTTTTCCAGTACGAGTATGTGTTCGGCATGTTTTATGGAACTTATTCTCTGGGCCACGATGATTTTGGTCGTGTTCCTGAAATGCTCGTCCAGGCCGCGCCGCAGTTCCGCGTCGGTACGGTAATCCAGGGCGCTTGAGGAGTCGTCAAGGATGAGTATATCGGGGCCCTCTTTTCCCTTTACCGGAGGCGAAAGGGCCCTGGCGATGAGAAGCCGCTGGCGCTGTCCGCCTGAAAGGTTCATGCCCCTGGCGTTAATCCGGGAAGCCGTGCCCTGAGGAAGGGCGCTCACAAAATCTTCGGCCCTGGCAAGGCGGAGGCTGCGCAGTATTTCATCATCGCCGAGTTCCCGTCCAAAGGCGACATTTTCCCGTATGCTTTGGGCGAACAGAATATCCCCCTGAAACACTACGCCGAAACGGGGGTAGAGTTCATCGGGGTGCATGCTTCGTATATCTTTGCCTTCTATATATATGGTCCCTTCATCGGGGTCATAAAAACGGAGCAGGAGCTGCAGTATGGATGATTTGCCGCTTCCGGTTTCGCCGAGTATACCCAGGCTTTCTCCCCGCTTCAATCTAAAACTGATATCCGAGAGGAGATCCTTCCGGGACGGATAGGCAAAACGCACCTTTTCAAAAACGATATGATAATCAGGGCCTTTTCCTGTCCCTTCAATGACGGGCATATCTTCGCCCAGGGCCAGCACTTCGGCAATGCGTCCCGCCGACGCGCTTCCCCGGGAATACATTACGAACATGCGGGTAAGGGTCAGCGTCGCGTTCAATATAATGGTGAAGTAGGTGAGAAAGGCAAGTATGACGCCGCTCTGGGTTCTGCCCAGGCTTATCTGATACGCCCCGGCGATAATCACCGCCACAAGGCCCATGTTGAGGAAGAGGAACATGGCCGGGTTGGTAACGCCCATGACCATATTGGCCTTCCACTCCCGCCTGGTCATGGCTTCGTTGGTTGCGTCAAAACGCTCTTTTTCAAATTCGGTTTTGGAGAGGGCCTTGATGATGCGTATGCCTGCGGCATTTTCCCTTACCACCCGTACCATGGAGTCTACGGCTTCCTGGAGTCCGGTAAAAAGCGGTATGCCATTGCGTATAACAAAGAAAACCACCAGAAAGGTAAACGGCAGGGTTCCTATCAATATCAGGGCCAGGGGAGGTTCAAGAACCAGTGTCATCAGGATGCCGCCCAAAAGCAGTATGGGCGCCCTGACTCCCATGCGCTGCATGCTGCTCAACATACGGTGTACGTTATAGGTATCGGAAGAAAGCCGGGAAACCAGCGAGGGGATGCCCAGGAGGTTGACCTGGGCGCAGCTCAGGAGTGAAATTTTTTCAAAAAGATCATGCCGTATGGTTCTTGTAGCGTCACGCGCCACCGAAGAGGCCATGCGGTTGGCGATGACATTCCCCGCCAGGGCAAGAAGCGAGCAGAAGGCCATGAGCAGTCCCCAGAGGAGAACCAGGTATATGTTCCTGAGGGGAACTATCCGGTCTATCATGTGGGCCAGTATCAGGGGAAGAAAAAGATCCATCACCGAGCCTGAAAATTTAATAGACAAGCCCGCCGCCATTCTTGCGGCATAGGGTTTAAGGTAACGGAGTATGGTAAGCAAACGATGCCGCCTTTCCGGGACTAATGTTATGGGAAAGCGGTATGCTTATTTATAGACCACTGTTTCGTCCGCGGCTCTCCGCGGGCTTGCCGCGCTCGCCGCGTCGGCCTGGGACGCGAGTCTTCCGACCCGCACCAGAACCACGGCGCTGTGTCCCTGGGGCAGACCCAGTTCGGCTTTGAGCTGGCTGTTGACAGCGTCAATGGGGCCGGTATAGATGCGGGAGCCCAATCCCAGGGCCTGGGCAGCCAGGTACATGCTCTCGGCGGCAAGGCCGCAGTCAAGGATTTCCCTGCCGTTGGTTCTCCCGTCGCCCTGGGCGGAAATGACGATGAGCACATTGCCCTCGGCAATATTGGGCACGATGCGCCTTGCAAGGCTCTGTGTCCTGACCACCGTAAAGCGCCAGGGCTGGCGGTTACTCGCGCTGGGAGAACGTATGCCGGCCTGGATTACGCGCTCAAGATCGGCCCTGCCCACTTCCCCGGCGGCAAAATTTCTCGCCGCGTAATGGTTGAGCATCACGCCCAGGGCCGCGTTTTCCTGGGCCTCAAGGCCGCCTGCCGCAAGAACAACGGCTGCAAGAATTCCGCAGAAGACGATGACTTTTTTCATGGCTTTTCCTTTCATTTAGGGTATAGATGCAATTTCAATATAGAATATTTTGAAATCGCCTTACAATACTCCTCTGTTTTTCATCCCCATGTCAAGGCGGGCTTTAAAAATACGCGGAAAACCGCTATAGTAATGCCGCACGAACCGGACGGGTTTTATGGAGGATGGAATGTTTGACGCGCGGAAAGAAGGAAGGGCGGGGGAAGGACTCTGCCGGCTTCCCGCTGCGCTTGAAGCGCTGCTCGAAGGCGACGATGATCTTATATCCGGCCTTGCCAACGCTTCGGCGGCGGTGCGCTGGTATCTCGATGATGTAAACTGGGCGGGGTTCTACCTTCTTAAGGGAAGCACTCTCGTCCTCGGACCCTTTCAGGGATTGCCGGCATGCAGCCGTATTGAGGAAGGAAAAGGCGTCTGCGGCAGGGCTGTTCTTGACAGGAAGCACATCGTGGTTCCCGATGTCCATAAATTTCCCGGCCACATTGCCTGTGATTCGGCTTCCGTCTCGGAAATCGTTGTTCCCCTGTTTAGACACGGAAAAGTATTCGCTGTTCTTGACGTGGACAGTCCCCGGCCGGGACGTTTTGGACCTGCCGAAGAGGAAGCCCTGCTGGGAGCGGGCGGCATTATCAGCGCCTGGGCATCCGGCGTTCTTTTTACGGAGATTGAAACATGAAGACCATCTATCTTGCAGGCGGATGTTTCTGGGGAGCCGAAAAATACCTTGCGTACATACCCGGCGTGGCAAAGACCGAAGCGGGCTATGCCAACGGCAGAACCGCCAACCCCAGTTATGAGGACGTATGCCGGAAAGACACCGGGCACGCCGAAACCGTTAAGGTTGATTATGACAGCGCTGCTATTTCCCTTGCTTCCCTGCTTGAACTTTTTTATCTTGCCATAGATCCGACGACACTGAACCGTCAGGGGCATGACAATGGAACCCAGTACCGTACAGGCGTGTACTATACCGCCGAAGAAGACCGCCCTGTCATCGAGGCCTCCCTTGCCGCCCTGCAAAAAGAGTACCGTGATCCTGTTGTTGTGGAAGCGCTGCCCCTTCAAAATTACTACACCGCCGAAGAGTATCACCAGAAATACCTTGACAAGAACCCCGGCGGCTACTGCCACATAGGAAGCGGTACCTTTGCGAAACTTAAGGAGCGGCTCGGTATTGCCTCCGGGGCCGGTTCGGGCTAAGGGCTTCCCAGCTTGACAAACAAAGTGCATATTTGTAATCTATTCTCGAAATTATATTTCGCTTATCAAAATCTATGCAGGAGGGAACTATGTACAAGGGAAAAATCAAGGCAGCGGCAGTAGTTTTGGCGCTCGGCGCGCTTATAGGGATTACCGCCAACTGTAGTTCGGGTCCGTCGTCCCAGGGAGGAAAGAAACTGTCTTTCATTCCGGGGACCTATTACGGCGAAGCTGACGGTCTTTGGGACAAGATCAATGTTGAAGTAACCGTCAACCAAAACGCCATCGAAGAAGTATTCATAATGAATCACAACGAAACCGGACGCATCATGTATGCGGTCAACCACGAGCTTATTCCCGCCATACGCAGATATCAAAGCACGGGCCTTGACGCGGTTTCAGGCGCCACGATTTCAAGCCGGGCGGTTCTCAGCGCGGTGGAGAACGCCCTCCAGTCAAGCGGGGTGGATATAAACGCACTGAGGGCCGGGGTAAGAAAGCAGCAGCCTTCCCGAAGCGATGAAACCAGGGATGTGGTTGTTGTGGGATCGGGCCTCGCGGGACTCTCGACGGCAATATCGCTGGGCCGGGACAGCCGGCTTGATGTCCTTGTGCTGGAAAAACTTGCCTATACAGGCGGCTCCGCGACCTATTCAGGCGGCGCCATCTGGGCCCACGGCACCGAATGGAACAGGAAGTTTGGCCACGACTGGTCCGCCGATGATCTGGTACGGCATTTCCATTCCACATCAGGCGACGCCAGACTCAACGATAATCTCATAAGGCGCATAGCTGATGTTTCAACTGATTATTTTACCTATCTTGTCCAAAGCGGTGCGCCCTGGGATGTGGGCAACATGACCGGCAGTCCCGAAGTATTGGGCCACTTTGAAACAAAAGTAAGTTTCGCCAATGTTCTGGGAGCAAGCGACCTTGTATGGAAAGGGCGCGTCAACGGTTCTACCAGCATCGGAACTTCCCGCTCGGTTGAATGCGGCAGTTCCGTAGCCATGTTCTATGAACGGCTTGCCCTGCGCAACGGCGCTGAAATCAGGACCAATTCAAAAGTTGAAGAACTCATCATCGAAGGCGGAGCCATTAAGGGCGTTGTGGTAAGGGAAGGGGAAACCACCTACAGGGTGTTTGCCAAAAAAGTAGTACTTGCCACCGGAGGCTTCGGGTACAACGCCGAATACATGGAAACCTACAATACCCAATATGCGGGAAATGTTCCCTACTGTAATCCGGGGGCCATGGGTGACGGCATCACCATGACCAAAAATCTGGGAACCCATATAGTCAATAGCGGTATCTCCGGCGCTGTGGGAATCAACAATCCGGCTTACGGTTACAAACGGGTCGGCCTCCTCGGCAGTCATTCTCCCTTGCGGATCAACAAGAACGGTCAGGCCATTGCGACTAATGCCGACATACGCACCCAGCCCGATAAACTGGCTTATTCAATTTATGATTCCCAAAGCCAGTACTACACCTATCTTGAAGACCTTGTCGCAAAAAGGCTTGCCTTCAAGGCCGATACCCCGGAGCAGCTTGCCGACGCGGTGGGAAATGTAGACAAGGCCGCCTTTGTCAGGTCCATACGGAATTTTGAGGCGCAAAACCCCGTATTGAACGAAGGCGG
Source organism: Spirochaetaceae bacterium (assembly GCA_031265635.1). GTDB lineage: Bacteria > Spirochaetota > Spirochaetia > Treponematales > Breznakiellaceae > JAIRTD01. The sequence continues at coordinate 7,826 of JAISCK010000042.1, read as the reverse complement.
AAGAGTTCCCTTTACTCCGCCCTACTATGCGGTTCTGGCACGGTATACCTATTACAACACCATAGCCGGACTTGAGGTCAACGATAATTTCCAGCTTCTTAACGGCAGCAATCAGCCCATACCAAATCTCTACGGCGTCGGTGAACTGGTTTTCGGAAACCTCTTCTCAACCAATTATCCCCATATAGGAACTTCCCTTGCCCTGACCACCTACGGCGGCAAGATAGTATCGGACGAGATTCTCAAGGAACTGCGCTAGAAGTCTTACACAAAAAACCCCCGGAATGCCTCCGGGGGTTTTTATTCTACACGGTTATGGGCCCTGCTACAAATCAGTCCAAAAGAGCCTTTGCCCTGGCCGCTATGGTTTCGGCGTCAAGGCCGGCTTCTCTTTTTTCGTTGCCCGGTGATACCGAGTTGTATATTCCCTAGATGCCGCCTGTTTTTCTTTCATGGTTAACCCCATTGGGATGCCCTCCGTTCAGCGTCCTCATAATAATTTGGGTAACATTTTTCGTGAGACAAAAGCCCCCTCTTTATAAATCAAATTATTGGTGTTATACCAAATGAAATCTCATTTGAAATAGGCATATTTTGAAGAAGGAGTTTTTATGACCGGGAAAAGGTTTTTTGGGCTTATTGCCATTGTTGTGATACTGTCATTTGTTTTTACCGGCTGTAGCGGAAAAGGAGGTCTTAGCGGGGCATGGGAATCTGATGACCTTTATGTTGCCATGACATGGACCTTTGCGGGGAACAAACTTATTCAAGAAGTTATGGGAGTAAAGGTAACTATACCGTACACGGTAAAGGGAAACGCCATAGCTATGGTGTACGAAGGTGTTGAAGTCGAGTTTGATTATGAAATCGATGGAGATACATTGACTGTCAATATGATGGGGATGCCTGTCGAATTCAAACGAGTTGACAAATAAGAGACCCGGGCCTGTAAAAAAGTATATGCGCAGGCCCTAAAATCCTCGCCGGAACGTTATGCGGCATTAGTATTAAAACATTGACAAAATAAATTAAACAGGATAAAATATAGCATCGGAGAGTTTCCGGTAAATAAACTTTGGAGGTCAAATTATGGGCGATTTAGGCACTGATGGAAAGCGGAAACTTGGAGAAATGGTTGAGACCCCCTTCTTCACCTTTTCAAAACCGTATCTGGATTTTATTGACAAGGGTAAAATTTTCAGCCTTATTTATATTGTAATGGCGGTAATAAATCTGCTTATACCGTTTGGGATCCTTTTCAATGTGGTAGGTTCAGGGGTTCTCCGGTATGGCGGGGCAAGATTCGCCGTTACATTCATTTTTTCATGGATAGTGATTGCCTTTGCCTGCTGGATCGGATTTCAACTATGGTGGGATAGACGAAAAAAGGTTGCGATACTTGCCTCGTCTGAATTTATCGCGACTCCAGTTTTTTCAGAAATATTGCAAACAATTGGGGAATGGCTGGGAACATTAGTTGGTATTATTGGAGCCGGTGTCGGATTAATAGCGTCAATTGTTCTTGGAAGAGATGCAAGTTATCTTTTCGGCGCAATTGGTCTTGGGTTTTTGAACCTTGGAATAGCGACAGTAATAATTGGGCCGGTTATTGGCTTTTTTATTATCATGATATTCCGTTTTTTTGCAGAACAGTTGAAATTATTTGCTTCACTTGTCAACAATACGAAAGAGATAGCAAAAAATTTAAAAAATAACGCAAACGGCGCATAACGGGGCGTGTATATGTTTTTTTGTCCTGTCGGACAAACTGGGCCGATAGGCGGCGCAGGAAGAGAAAAGCCGCTGCCGGGTTATCGCCATACAAAGAATGAGCCGGTTTCAAGACCCTCCTGGTTCCGGGTTTGAGTCCTCGTTTCACCAGGGCGAATCCGCTGTCGCGCAGGGCGAATAGTACAGGTCCTTGCCGGGCAGGGTCTTTTTAAGGTCCCGCATAAAGGTCCGGGTGTCGCCCATGTCGTCATAGGAGTCGCAGGCGTCAAGATAGCGCCGGGCGATGGTGCAGTACTTGTATATCTTTTCCTCGCCGAGTTTCTTTTTCCATTTGCCCGCGTCGCAGCGTATGCGCAGTACATAAAAGCCTTCATCATTTTGAATTGACGGTACCAGTTTGCAATGGATGCAGTTGGCGCAGTAGACTTTTCCGGGATGAAAATCAGCGTCGTCTTTCCGCTCAACAAAAGCGTCCGTTATGGTTTCTTCAAGGACCGCTGGGGTCATCATGGTATACTCCTCGTCATAGGCAATGCATAAATATTCTAAATTTTTTCCGTTTGTGTCAAGTAAGATTCAAATTAAATCGAATAAATATTCATTATTATTGGATAAATATTTAAATATAGGCGTTTTTTGGGCCCAGAGAGGCGTTTTTCCGGGAATTTTTGTATATATTCATCTTGAAGTATTGACACGGGTAAATAATTATGCAATTTTATATCCATGAACGGAAATACGTTTCCCTCCGGCCTTGCGGGTGTTTTTGTCTCATCTTCCCGCTTTTTCCGCCGTCCTTTCTAAAAAAATCTTTTCCGGGTATACTGGACTTGTTTCAAAATAAAATTTGAAAAAGCGGCCCTGGATTATCTAAGGAGGTTTCTGATGACCATAGGTATCATCGGCGCCACAGGTTACGCCGGCGCCGAATTAATCAGGCTGCTGCGGGGCCATCCCGAAGCCGGGCCCCTGATCCTCGCGTCCAGTTCTCATGCCGGTGAATATATAGAAGACATATACCCCAATCTGCGGGGCCTTGTTTCATCTGTCCTGGTCAGCCCCGAAGAGGCCGTCGCGGAAAGCGATTGCGTGTTCGCGGCCCTGCCCAACGGTGTGGGCGAGCGGTACGCCGGGGCGGCTGTGGACAGGGGGATTTCCTATATTGATTTGTCCGCCGATTTTCGTTTTGACGATGATGAAGCTGTGTACAGCGCCTGGTACGGCAAGCCTTATGACCGCCCCGGACTGCGGGAGTGTTCGGTTTACGGGCTTCCCGAACTGAACCGCGCCCGCATCCGGGAGCTTGCCGCGCAGGGGCCCGTGATTATCGGCAATCCGGGCTGTTATCCCACAGGCGCTTCCCTGGGCTGCTATCCCTGCCTTGCCCGGGGCCTTGCCGGGGAAGGGCCTGTCATTGTTGACGCCGCGTCGGGGATAACAGGCGGCGGCAGGGAACCTGCCCGGGCCTTTCATTTTCCCGAATGTGCCGACGCCATGACTCCCTACAAAACAGGGGCCCACAGGCATATACCTGAGATAAGCCGGACCCTGGGGAAAATGGCCGGCCGCCGGGTTCAGCTTGTGTTTACTCCCCATCTTGCGCCGATGAACCGGGGCATACTGAGTACGATATATATTCCTCTCGGACCGCTCCCGCCGGGGCTTCCTTTTGACCGGCCGCCCTCAGAGGAGGTTTTGGCGCGGGCCGCTGAAATCCGGGAACTGTACGCGGATTTTTACAAGGATGAACCCTTTGTCCGCGTTCTCCCGGCGGGAACTACGGCGTCAACCAGGGGGGTCAGGCAGTCCAATTACTGCGACATTTCGGTTCATCTTGACCAGACCGGGACCATCCTCATCGTGGTCAGCGCCATTGACAATATGGTCAAGGGCGCGGCCGGTCAGGCTGTTCAAAATATGAATATCATCTTTGGATTTGACGAAAGGCTGGGACTCGACGGGGTCCCCGCGGCGTTTTAGGAGCGGTCATGAAAACAATCAGCGGCGGTGTATGCGCGGCCAGGGGGTTCCGGGCCGGAGGCGTATGGTGCGGAATCAAGGCTTCGGAAAAAAAGCGGGACCTGGGCCTGATTTATTCGGAAAAAACCTGCGCGGCGGCGGCGCTGTTTACCACAAATCTGGTCAGGGCGGCGAGTATTCTGGTAAGCGCCGAACATCTTGCGCGGGGGCGGCTTCACGGGGTCATCGCCAATTCGGGCAATGCCAATGCCTGTACCGGCGAGGCGGGAATAAGGGCCGCCAGGCGCATGGCCGCCCTTGCCGCCGACGAATTGGCCCTGGGCCCCGAGGCTTTTGCCGTCGCTTCCACAGGGGTCATAGGCGTTCCCCTTCCCATAGAAAAAATAGAAGCGGCTTCTTCTTCCCTGGTCAATTCGCTTAACAATGACCAGGCGGGCCATGACGCCGCCCTCGAAGCCATCATGACCACCGACACCCGGCGCAAGGATATAGCCGTGGAATGTGAAATCGCCGGAAAAACCGTGCGTTTCGGCGCCATGACCAAGGGTTCGGGGATGATACATCCCAATATGGCAACCATGCTGTGTTTTATAACCACCGACTGCGCCATAAACCGCGAACTCCTTTACCGCGCCCTCAGGAAAGCGGCGGGCCTTTCCTTTAACCGCCTGAGCGTAGACGGCGATACTTCCACCAATGACATGGTTCTCATCCTGGCCAACGGCGCGTCAGGAAACGCCCCGATCCAGACGGAAGGCCCCGATTATACTATTTTTGAAGAAACGCTGATTTTTCTCTGCGTGAAACTTGCCAGGGCCATGGCGTGGGACGGCGAAGGGGCGACCAAACTTGTTACCGTAAAGGTTTCCGGCGCGGGGAGCGAAGCCGATGCCGAGGCTCTGGCGAAATCGGTGGTTTCCTCAAGCCTTGTCAAGGCCGCCTGTTTTGGCGCCGACGCGAACTGGGGGAGGGTGCTTTGCGCCCTGGGTTACGCGGGCGTTTCGTTTAACCCTGATATGGCAAGCGTGGATTTTGCCGGGACAGCGGACGCCGGAAACTCAGGCGTCGTCACTGTCTTCAAAAATGGAAGCCCGGTGGAATTTTCCGAAGAAGAGGCAAAGCGCGTTCTGTCCGGCGGGGAAATCGAAATCCGCGTCAGCGCCGGGGACGGCCCCGGTTCCGCGGAGGTATGGGGCTGCGATCTCAGCTACGACTATGTTAAGATAAACGGCGATTACAGGTCCTGATGGCGGGTTGTCCCGCCTCATCATAACGGCGGTTTGCGCCGCCATAAAGGAGTTGCGTAATGATACATGTGCTGGTAACGTTCACCATCAAGGATGGAATGATGGACAGCTACCTTGACGGAATTAAAAAGCTCCGTCCCCTGGTGCTGGCGGAAAAAGGCTGCGTCGAATACACCTATATACGGGAAATCGCGTCGCCTCTGAGGATACAGGAGCCCGTGCAGAATAACAGGCTCACCCTTGTTGAAAAGTGGGAATCCTTTGAAGCCCTTGAAGCCCACGGCAAATCATCCCACATGGCCGAGTACGGCAGGCTGCTCGGCCCCATGCGGGAAAGCGTCTCAGCCAGGGTAGGGGAGACCGCGTAACGTCATGGACGACTCAGGCAGCGGCCAGGACCGGGCAGGCATACTTGTCCACGCCCTTCCCTATATTCAGCGGCATTATGGGAAAACCGTCGTAGTCAAATACGGCGGTAATGCCATGATCTCGCCGGAACTCAAGGCGGCGGTGATTCAGGACATAGTGCTTATGGCCTGCGTGGGCATAAAGACAGTGCTGGTTCACGGCGGCGGCCCCGAGATAGACATGCTCCTTAAAAAAACCGGCAAGGAAAGCCGTTTTGTCCGGGGGCTCAGGTATACCGATGCCGAAACCATGGAACTTGTTCAAATGGTGCTGGCCGGCAAGGTGAACAAAGACATAGTCAGCCTTGTTCAGCAGGCCGGAGGCCGGGCCCTGGGACTCTGCGGCATAGACGGTTCACTCCTTGAGGGCGTGCGCTACAGCGGCGAAAACGGAGACCTGGGTCTTGTGGGTGAAATAACCAAAGTCAATACCGGCCTCCTTGAGACAGCCCTTGGCGGCGGGTATATACCGGTAGTTTCCACCGTGGCTATAGGTACGGAAAACGATGCCGGGCAAAGCCTCAACATCAACGCCGATATCGCGGCTGCGAAAATAGCCGCCGCGCTCGGGGCGGAAAAACTTCTCCTCATGACCGATGTCCGGGGCGTTCTCGCGGATGTCAATGACCCCGGTTCGCTTCTTAAAGTCATCTACCGTGAGGAACTGGAAGATCTTACAAAGCAGGGCATAGTGAACGGGGGCATGATACCCAAGACCGAATGCTGCCGCCTTGCCCTGGACGGCGGGGTTTCCCGCGCCCACATAATTGACGGCAGGCTTCCCCATGCCCTTCTTGTCGAACTCTTTACCGATGAGGGCATAGGGACCATGATTGTATAAAGGAAGGATACCATGAGCGATTTTTTTATGAATACTTATCACCGGCTGTCCCCTGTATTTTCCGAAGGAAAGGGATCATGGCTCACCGATACGCAGGGAAGAAAATTCCTTGATTTTACTTCGGGCATCGCGGTGAACTGCCTCGGCCACGGCTATGCCCCCCTGGTTGAGGCCCTTTCCCGCCAGGCTTCAAGGCTCATACATACTTCAAACTATTTTCAGAGTGATATTGCCTCCGCCTTCGCGGAACATCTGGTACGGGCCTGTTCCGGCGCCGGAATGGAAAAGGTTTTTCTCGCCAATTCGGGCGCGGAAGCCAATGAAGGCGCCTGCAAGATAGCCAGGAAGTATTCATTCAAAAAATACGGGGAAGGAAGGCACAGAATAGTTACCCTCAAGGGGAGTTTTCACGGGAGAACCATTACAACCCTGGCGGCCACGGGACAGGACAAATTCCACACAAATTTCGGGCCCTTTACCGAGGGTTTCGCGTATATACCGGGAGGGGATAGCGCGGCCCTGGACAACGCCCTGGACAACTCGGTGTGCGCCCTCCTCATGGAAGTCATACAGGGAGAAAGCGGCATACTGCCCCAGAGTGAAGCGTTTGTACAGGAAGCGGCAAGGCTCTGCGCCGGGCGGGACATACTGCTCATCATTGATGAAATCCAGAGCGGCGTGGGAAGGACCGGGACCTTTCTGGCCTGTGAAGGCTACGGAATAAAGCCCGACCTGGTTACCCTTGCCAAAGGGCTTGCCGGAGGCGTCCCCATAGGCGCCGTACTTGCCGGTGAAAAAACCGCCGGGGTATTTGAATCAGGCGACCACGGCTCCACCTTTGGCGGAAACGCCCTTGCCGCTGCCGGGGGTCTCGTGGTGCTTGACACCGTTAGCCGCAAGGAATTCCTCGATGAAATTAGGGGCAAGGGAGACAGGATACTGTCTATCCTCAAATCCTGGAATCACCCGAAGATACTCGGCCTGCGGGGCCGGGGCCTCATGACAGGCATTGACCTCAGCGTCGAAGCCTGGCCCCTCCTCGAAGCGGCCATAGCCAGGGCAAGCGGGACGCGGAACGGCCTCCTCATGCTCAGCGCCGGCCCCAAAACCCTGCGCCTCCTTCCCCCCTATACCATCAGCGCCGGGGAAATTGACGAGGGGATCGCTATGCTTAGGGAAGTTCTTGATACGGAGGAATGAGGCCGTTTCAATTTCGCGGTTGACCGCCTGTAGTATTCGTACTATTCTATTGCCTATGGATAGTAATCAAATTCTCGATGCTATGGAAGAAGCCGCTACTGCCGTATTCGAAGACAACGAAGATTATATCAACGACGGAAAACGGGGCGTGTTGGCCGTCTATACGCAAAACGAAAACAACACGGATCAGTGGGACGGTTCGCTGCGGAATTTCGGGGCAAGTTTCCGGGACTACGGCTATGATGACGGCCTGGTGAGCAATAACGGGGTGAATTTTGACGCCCTGGTTCACGGAAAAATTGCCTTTTCCCGCAGGTCCGGCAAGGATTCGGGGACCAACTACTACCAGGTTCTGGGAAATGAATCCTGGTGGAAGGGGGCGGTCATAAGCGATGACAGCCGGTGCATCTGCGCCTTTGC
>JAISCK010000037.1 GCA_031265635.1 Spirochaetaceae bacterium | reverse complement strand
GGCGTGTATACTTTTTTATACGGGGGGGGGGGGGGGTAAGTTGACTAATTTGGTCAAGAATGAGCGGCCTGCCCACGGAGGACAATGCAATGGCAGTCAGTGGATAATGATAGGCGCTCATACCGGTAGTATAGCACAAAATTATATTTTTTCAAGAGAATTTTTAAAAGATCAGCCAATTAAAAAAATTTCAAGTAACACTCATTTAAGTGCTTTCCTCTGCTTTTCAGTGAACGGCATCCTTTGGGAATCCGCCGATGCGGTATTTAGAACTGGTTGGATGGGTGGTTTCCGCTCCCTGATAAAGCCGCTTGTTTTCTACAGTCTTAAGACATCGCAATGCATCCTCGAAACTCTGTATAGCTTGCGTCAGACTGCTTTGGGTAATGGCGTCAGCCTCATTGCAAAAATGGAGTTCTTGTTGCAGAAAGGTTAATTCGGAAAGGATTATGGTTTCAGGGTCGCCGCCGGCTTGGGCCTCCTTAAAAGCGGTAGAAGCATAAGCTATACCCGTTTCATAATTGAGCTGGCCTTGGTGTTCGTCTCCGTCCGTATCAAGACCTTTTCGGCCTTGATCGAGAAAATTTGTGTAATAAACAAGATCAGCGAGAAAGGAAATCAGGTCCATATTCGGCTACCGCTTCCGACAGGTTCCATCCGGTCTTCAGCAAGGCGTCAAGGCCGAGGTGATCTTTGTAAAACTTGGCAAGATACGGCGCCATTGGTATTTGATTGCCAAGCTTCCGGGCTTCATCAAATTTACCCTGCCCCTCTAGTTCAATGGACTTTACTCCGAGTTCGAGCTTGTCATGTAAAGACATGGTCTGATTCTGCGGCATAATGCCCTCCCCAGAAATACTATACAAGGTCCTAAAGATTGGGACAAGCTTTGGTGCGCGGCAGGCCGCCTCCCGGATAGCCGGGCGGGCGCATAAGTTCTATCGGCGCCTTGTCCTGTATGCCGTAATCTCGCCAATGAAAAGCCGGTGGTAGTCTTTGTCGGGATAGCAGTCTTTGTCTATGGCGGGGTCAAGAAATCCGGCCGGGTCAAAGTCGTGGGTATAGAGCTTGCGGCAGCTTAACACATCCTGAGCCTCGGCAAAACCCAGAGTCCCGTCCTTGAAATACACAGGATGAAGGCCGGTCTTCTCCGCCTTGTCATAATCCCTTCCTGAATTGGCGCCGCAAAACTCAAGGGCGCCCCGGTATTCTTCGTCAAAAAACGAAAGGCTGAATTGTCCGTCGCCGTTCATGTATTCTACGGTGCGGCGGCCCGGACGGACAAAAACAAAGGCGACGTTTTTTCTCCAGAGTACGCCGAGGCCGCCCCATGAAGCGGTCATGGTGTTCCAGTCTCCCGAAGGGCCGTCTCCGGCGCTGATGAGCATCCAGAGGCTTCCTATACGGACAAAAGGCGAACCGGGCAATTCGCCGGCGTCTTTTTCCGTCCATGTGCTGTCAGAGGCAAGGGCCTGAGTCTGTTTCATGATTCCTCCTGTATACCAAGAAGTTTCAGGTAGGCGTCAAGGGCGGAATCGCCCGAACTTCCCCGGCTCCCGGACGCGAGAGCCTTTTTGGTAAGCTCCTTGCCCAGCTGCACCCCTTCCTGGTCAAAGCTGTTTATGTTCCAGAGGAAACCCTGAAACATGACCTTGTTCTCGAAATGGGCAAGCAGGGCGCCCAGTGAACGGGGCTCCGCTTTTTTCCCGTATATGAGACTTGAGGGCCTTCCTCCGGGGAATTCCCTGGTGAAGTTTTCCTGGCTATGGTCAAGTTTCCGCCCCCTGGCAAAGGCCACAATCTGGGCGGCAAGATTCGCCTTGAGCTTGGTCTGGCTTGTCGAACCTTCCGCCTCAATATCCTCTCCCCTCTGGCTTTCCAGAAAACCTATAAACTCAAGGGGAACAGTATCGGTCCCCTGGTGGAGAAGCTGGTAAAACGAATGCTGGCCGTTGGTTCCCGGCTCCCCGAACACCAGGGGCCCCGTGGCATAGGCTATGGGCCTGCCGTCCCTGTTGACCCTTTTGCCGTTTGATTCCATATCAAGCTGCTGCAAATGGGCGGGAAAGCGGGAAAGGGCCTGGCTGTAGGGAAGCGCCGCCGTCGCCGTATACCCCATCAGATTCCGCTCCCAGACACCGATGAGGGCGGCAAGAAGGCTGGCGTTTTCTGTTACGCGGCTTTCAAGGGCAAGCTTGTCGGCTTCATGGGCGCCGTCGAGAAATTCCCTGAAACTCCGGGAACCAAAGGCCAGGGAAAGTATCACCCCGCCCGCGGGCGAACTGGAGGAATACCTGCCGCCTATAAAATCATCCATATAAAAGGAATCAAGGTAGGCCGGATTGCGGGCCAGGGGGCTGGTCTCGCTGGTTATCGCCACCAGGTGCTTCGCGGGGTCCAGTCCCGCTTTTTTGAGGCGGTCCCTGACAAAGAGTTCGTTGGCAAGGGTCTCCTGGGTGGTTCCGCTTTTGGAAACCAGGATGAAAAGGGTTCTTTCCAAATCAAGGGAAGACACGACCTTCGCGCCGTCGTCGGGGTCCACATTGGAGATAAAGGCGGCGTCCATGTTTTTTCTTCCTGAGGCTATGGCCCAGTTTTCAAGGGCCAGATACAGGGCCCGGGGGCCCAAATCGGAGCCGCCTATGCCTATCTGTACCGCGGCGCTGAACGGTTTGCCGCTTCCGCCCCTGAGTTCCCCTCCTGACACCCTGTCCGCGAAGGCGGCGACGCGCTCAAGTTCCCCGGAATAGAATTGTTCCAGGTCCTTCCCCTGGTGAATCACCGGCTTTCCGAGCCGGCCCCTGAGCAGGTGGTGCAGCACCCGGCGGTGTTCGCCGGTGTTCATATATTCCCCGTCAAGGAGCATACGGTACTTGCCGATGAGATCCTGTTCATCGGCAAGGGCCTGGAGCAGCTTTATTTCGGGCTCGTCAACAGCCTTGGCCGCCCAGGAATACATGAGCCCCCCGCCGGCAGGAATAAGGCAGCGGGCCACCCTTCCGGCGTCGAGCTTCGCGTAATCAAAGGAATACTCCCTGAGGGCGTGGTTTAACAGTTTCGCGTAGGACGCGGTTTTGTCCAGATCGATAAATTCCATTTTTACTCCAGTGAGCTTGTTTCAAATTTGAAATTTTGAAACAGACTCCAATGTAAATAAAGTTCAGTCTTCCAGTTCGGGAATGCTCTCTTTCATGCGGCGCATAAAATCCTCGCCTGAAATCCCTTCCCTGAGACACACAAAAACCGTATTGTCCCTGCCCGCTATGGTCCCCAGCACATCGTCAAGGCCCAGGTTGTCCACGGCCAGGGCTACCGCGTCGGAATGACCCGAATAGGTGCGTATCACCACCATATTCCCCGACCAGTCGATGGATATATAGCCCCGCAGAAAATCATGAATGTAGGTCCGTTCCGTTTCCTGCCTTTCGTCATCGCCGGGAAGGGTGTAAATATACCCGTTGCTGCCGTCTGAGATCTTGCCGACCTTGAGCAGTTTAAGGTCCCTGGACAAGGTGGCCTGGGTTACCATAAAACCCTCTTTCTGCAGATGGCCGAGCAGCACTTCCTGTGATTCAATACGGTAGGTTTTGATGAGTTTTCGGATTGATTTAAGACGGGCTAATCGTTCTTTCACCTGCGGCTCCGGAACCTGAATAATTATTCCCGGTTCCCGCATAAACATACAATAATGAGTACTTTATTTCAAGTAAGAGAGCCAATTTCCAAAATTTGACATTTTGAAACCGCCCGGCACATAAAAGCCGGTACGCCGCATAAACCCTTTGTGCCCCGGAAATTTTCACCGATACTTTATAGAGGGGAAGCGCGTTGTATGGAAAACCAGGAAAATACAGCTCAAAACACCGATAAGCAAAAAACCATACTTTCAGGGCTTCATCCCAATGACGGGACCGTGGTTATCACCTTTTCGGACGATAACCTTGAAGCCTGGGCGGATTTTATTCCCCCCATGGCAAAGGGACAGCCCCTGGATATGGACTATGTTACGGACGCCCTCAAGCGTTTCAACATCACCAGCGGGGTGCTCTGGGACGCCGTGAGGGACGCCGTGGCCGTTACCGGCGAAACAGGCCGCCCCCAAAGGCAGGTACTCATAGCCCGGGGCGAAAAACCCGTGGCTGAGGAAGCGGAATACTTTCGTTTCAATCCCGAACTTGAAAAAAACAGCCTTCCGGGCCTTGACGTGCTCAGGGTGGATTACCGGGACATTTCGCCGTATATAATGGTGAAGAAAGACCAGGTGATAGCCTCCAGACAGGCGCGTATAGCCGGTAAAAAGGGAAGCGACGTACACGGCATAGACATCCCCTTTACGGTCATCCGGCATGAAACGGTACAGGGCGGGAACAATACGCTTGTAAGCGGCGAAGACATACGGGCCGGCATAGACGGAAGGCTCATCAGGGAGAACGGGGTACTCAGCGTTGACGAAGTCCTGGTCATCAGGGGCCAGGTGGGTTATGCCACGGGCCATGTAAATTTTCCCGGCGACGTGATCATAGACGGCCCTGTGGCCGACGGCTTCAAGGTGTACTCAGGGGGTTCCGTCCTGGTAAAACAGACCTTTGACGTTACCGAACTTAACGCGAAAAAGGACCTTACCGTTGCCGGAGGACTCATAGGAAGGGGCAAGGCCCTGGTAAAAACAGGCGGCGCGCTCAGGGCGAGATTCATACGCAACTGCCATGTGGCCTCAAGGGAAACGGTGTCCATTGATTCTGAAATTTTCAACTCCAGCATCTTTTCGCTTCAGCGGGTCGAACTGGGCGACAGGGGACGCATAACGGGCGGCGATATATACGCCATACACGGCATAAAGGCGGCGCTCATAGGAACCCAGTCGGGCAGGGCCACAAGGCTCCACTGCGGCATTGATTTTACCGTAGTCCAGGAAAAGGAAAAACTTACCCTCAGGCTCCGCATTCTCGTGGCCAAACTGCAAAAGCTCCTTGATTTTATCGCCGGAGCCGACCCGGCAAGTGAACAGAAAAAAAGGATGGACGAACTTGCCCTGCGCCTTGAGGAAGAGATAGACAAAATCACATCCCGCATTTCTGAACTCATGGACAAGGTCAACGCCGATGAACACGCCACGGTGGACGTTTCCGGGGAAATAGCCGGTGGAACCCTTGTTGAAATATGCGCCATAGCCTATGTGGTCGAACAAAACCTCAAACGGGTGCGCATACGTCTCGACAGAGCCCAGGGCAAGCTGGTTCACGAGATGCTGAAATAACCGTCTATTGCCTTTTTTGACAAAGCCGGTATAATCGGCAGCATGGATTTTACCGAAATACTTAAACCCGGCCTCAGGGGCGAATCGTCAACGGTGGTCGATGATACCAATACCGCCGCTTCCTGGGGCTCGGGAGGGCTGCCCGTCTATTCCACCCCCTGCGTGGTCGCCCTTCTTGAAAACGCCTGTTTCCGGGCCACCAAAGCGCTCCTGCCCGAAGGCTGGTCCACTGTGGGAACGGAAGTCAATATCAGCCATCTTGCCCCCAGCCCCAGGGGACGGACCATCAGGGCCTTCGGGGAACTGCTTGAAAACAACGGGCGGCATCTTGTCTTCAAGGTTCAGGTCTACGACGAAATTGACGGCAAACAGAACCAGCTCATAGCCGAGGGAACCCACGGCCGCTTCATCATTAACAGCAAGAAATTCCTCGACAAGGCCGAAGACAAAAGGGAGTGAGGCTGTAACACTAATGAAGCTCCTCGCCCTGAAGCTCTCCCGCGATCGGGTTCTTGGGTATCTTGTAAGCGTTACATATTTGGATAACCTTTCACGAAATTATCCGAGCTTATAAGCTATGGGTTCCAAGCAACTCCTTTTCTATCCGTTCCCTGGCTGCCGGGGCCTGGGTGTCCATTTTTTCGGGGAAGCCGAAGTAGGATACGCAGGCGATTGATTCGCCACCGACCTTAAACTTCTTGTTGGCAAAATCCATCTTCCGCAGGGTTTCAAAGATACCGTCAAAATCAACTTCACCTTCTCCCATAGCCAGATGCTGGTGTACCACCGCATCGCTCTTTCCCCGGCTGTTAAGCCAGGGCGGGTTGAGAATGTACCGGCAATCCTTCTCCTGGTTAAAGGTGTCGGCAAAGAGAACGTGGGAAAGACAATCCCCGGCGTATTCCAGCATGTGCCGCACATCGCCTTTCCCCTTGTCGTAAAAAAATCCGTGGGGGCTGGAGTAGACATAGCCCAGATTATCGGAACGGTAGCTTTTCACCATATCCACGGTCTCATCGTTGAGTTCGCAAAAATCGTAGGGGTGGGATTGAATCTCTACCCGTATGCCTTCTTTTTCAAACAGGGGCAACAACTCGTCCATGGAACGAAACCACATACCGTTGCATAGTTCCGCCTGATTCGGGTCTCCTGAAAGCTCTGTGTTGATTACCTGGACTCCCATGTTCACCGCAATCTGAACGATCCGTTTCCAGTTGGCCACCTCAAGCTGCCGTTGTAGTTCGGTAGGGCCTGACCAGCGGTATACCACGATGAAAGAAGAAATCTCCACGCCGGTTTCTTTCAGGGCCTTGCGGTATTCGTTCTCGCAGTCCTTTGAGAACAGCGGATGTTTATAGAAAGGGTTTATCCGGGGGTGGGGGGATTGCTCGATATACTTATACCCCCACTCCGCAACTTTGTAAACATACTCGCGTATACCCGTCTGTTTTGCCAGCACATCTACGTCAAAGGCGATTTTCATAACAATAGAGTCTCCTTATTTGCTGATTGTAGCTTCCAGCGCGTCAATAGAAGTGCGAAGCCCGGCCTCAACGCTCATGGTGAGGTCTTCCATTTCAAGGGAAACATAGCCGTCATAGCCGGTCATACTCAAAACGGAAAAAAACTCTTTCCACCACTGGAGGTCTTTTCCGCAGCCTACCGCGACATAGTTCCAGGCGCGTTTTTTGGTGTCGGTTACGGGTTTGTATTCCAAGAGACCGTTCACTTCCGCAAGGCCGCGCTCGATCCGGGCGTCTTTGCCGTGGACATGGTAGATTGCGCCTTCCAATGACCGAATTGCCGCGATAGGATCCGCGCCCATGATCATGAGGTGGGAGGGATCGAG
>JAISCK010000024.1 GCA_031265635.1 Spirochaetaceae bacterium | reverse complement strand
CCTTCTTCCGTACTCACTTGGGGGGTAGGCGCAGACCTTGGCTGCGCCGTAGGGGCGGCCCTTCGAGACACAATGGCATACAGGGGATTTTATGTGGCCTACGCCTTGCTACATTAGCGCCGGGACATGCGTCGCACCTGCTCGCATGCCTTTATCGGGCGGGGGCCGGGCGCTACGGCGGCTGTTTGCAACCGGCAGTGTGGAAACAGGCCCCCCTTCTCCCTCTTTTACTTTTTTGACTTCTTCGACTTCGTGGTAAATCTTCTTCCTCTTCTTCTTCCCCGGTTACATCTTCGCGGCCTGGAACTGTTGAAGGTGCGCTTCGGCGAGCTTTTCTATGCTGATGGTTTCTATGGCGTCGGAGAGTTCTATGGCGTGGCCCCGGCGGAGGTAGAAGAGCCAGGTCCGCACGGGTTTGCCGAAAATATCAGAGGCGGCCCTGGCGTATACCGCAAGCTGGCCGTAGTGGTCCGGGGGATTTTCTTTTCTGTCGGTTTTGAAATCAACGACGTGAACCGTGCCGCCTGAGTCAAAGAGCATGTCGATTTTTCCGCTTATGATGAGCGGCCCGAATTGTGTGCTGACTCTGGTGAGAAAGGGGAACTCGGTTTCCCGTGAGGGTGCGCTTCCGGCAAGCTGCCCCAGGTTTGAATCCATAAAGAGGCCGGTCATGTGTTCCGACACGGAGCGGATTTTGTCGAGATCCCTGTCGCTGAGCCGGGAGGCTGTGTCGCCCGGAATGTCCGGCCTCTTTCCGTCAAGGCGCTCTTCAAGAAAGGCGTGGACTATGGTTCCGAATTCCGCCGCCTCCAGTCCCGCGCTTTTAAGCAGGCGGTCCAGTTCAAGGTCCGCCTCGTCCGGTTCGGCTCTGTCCCGCGCCGCGCCGTCTTCCGGGGGTAGGGGAAAGCTGAGGCTGCTTGCCGCGATCCGGTTGGGGATACACGGCTGCCGCTCTGCCGCTGCCGCGCCGTGATACAGGGGGGCGGCTTTTTCCGCCGCCAGGAGCATGGAGATGAGGGGGCCGGCCTTTCCTTGGTTCCGCGCTTCGGCGGCAAGGGCGGTTCTTGTCAGCGCGGGTATCATGGTTACTGTAAAAAGCCCGCTTGCATACGCGCCTTCCGAAACGAGGACAGGCAGCAGCAGGTCAAGAAAAGTATCGGTCCTGCCTGATCTTTTGGCCTCAAGGCCCGAAAGCCGTGCCATGACGGGGTTTTCGTTATGCGCTGCTTCGTTACGCGTTGCTTCTTCCTTTTGGGTCCGGGCGGGAAGCGAGGCGGTAACATAGAGGGCGCTTTCCGCCCTGGTCATGGCAACATAGAGCAGCCGCCGCAGTTCGGCGGTTTCCTTTTTTGCTTCTTCGTGTTTGCGCAGTTCGAAAAAGATGTTGCCTGCCGCTCCGGGCGGAAGCCCGTCGGCCTGGGGGAAGTTTACGCAGGGTCCCCATGTTTCGCTGAAACACAGGGCGCCGCTGTTGCTTTCCCGTCGCGCATTCGACGCGCAGCGGTACAGAAACACTATGGGGAATTCAAGGCCCTTGCTTTTGTGGATGGTCAGGATTCTGACGCCTTCTCCCTGTTCGGCGGCCAGGGAAAGGTCATCGGGTTTTTCTTCTTTGCTGATGAGCGCTTCAATATAGTCAATGAATTCGGCCAGGGTTTTTCCCTGCCTGTCGCTGTCGCAGGCCAGCTTAAAATAATAGTCAAAGAGTTCGCCGTACATGTGGGACGAAGGGGACCAGAGGGTTTCGTAGCGGTAGCCTTCGTCATACCAGAGCCGCGCGGCCAGTTCGTTTACCGGGAGGGTTTTGGCCGCGTCCGCGAGTTTTTTGTAGCGTTCCCCGCACGCGCGGTACTGTTCCAGTTCGGCGGGGGGGATTGTGTCTTCGAGTCCGCTGTCAAAGGGAACGGTACTGCCGCTTGACAGCACCGCGGCAAGCGTTTCGTCGCTGAGGCGCGTAAAGGGCGAGCGCAGAAGCGCCGCGTAGGCAAGCCTGTCCTCGGGGTACACAAGGAGGCGGAGATAGTTGTGCATGTCATTGACCGGGGCTTCGCTGAAAAGACCCGCGGGCTGGTCCGCGTTAAACGGTATGTTGAAATCCTGAAACTGTTTTTCAAGCCGGTGCTGGTGTCCTCTGGAACGCTGCAGCACCGCGAAGTCCCCCCACCGGGCGGGGCGGCTTCCGGTTTTGTCCCGCACGGGACAGCCGTTGTCAACCAGGTTCCGTATGGTTCTGGCGATGGAGGCCGCTTCAAGGTCAGCCGGGGCAAGGGCGCCGGGGTCCTTCGCGTCAAGCTCTTCTTCATCAAGAAAATAAAAATGAAGCGCGGCGCTTTCCGCGAGCGGCGCGGATTCTGGGCGCGGTTCCGGTTCGCCGTCCGGCGGCGCTTGGGCCGGGAGATAGTATGATTCAAAATCATCGCCGGTGCTGTCTTTGGGAAGAAAGACCGCGGGGGCGGGCGTAACGCCGGAATCGCCGGGCAGTATGCCGCCAAAGACAAGGTTAAAGGCGGCTATGAGCGCGGGCTTTGAGCGGTAATTGTACCTGAGGTACAGTACGTTTTCTCCTTCCGGGGCGGGAAGGGTTTTTGCCAGTCCCCTGAAAACCGATACATCGGCGCCCCGGAAACGGTAAATGGACTGCTTTTCATCGCCGACAAAAAACATCTTGTCAGGGCAGAGTCCGCCGCCGCCGGGTATGTTCCGCCCGCTTTGGTCTGGTTTCTCCGAGAGGAGGAAGATGAGGTCCCTCTGGAGGCTGTTGTTGTCCTGAAACTCGTCGATCATGACCGCCCTGATTTCATCCTTGAAGATTTTTCGTATCCCCGGATAAGAGGTGAGGGCGTCTACGGCCATGCGGGCAATGTCGCTAAAGGTAAGTATTCCCGCCTCCCGTTTCTGCCTGTTGTGCCGGGTTTGAAATTCTTCCATAAGGGGGAATATCGAAGCGGCAATGCCGGCCTGGAGAACATAATTGGCCAGAACCTGGAGGGAGGGACAGAGTTCTTCCCGTAAGTCCATGACGCACTGTGAGGCCGCGGTCTTTGACGCTCCCTGCCGGTTGACCTGTCCCAGGCTGTACAGGGCGTTGATATAGGCGAGGAGGCCCTCTCTTTCGGGGGAATTCTCCCGGGCGTCCCCGGGGCTTACGGGGTTTTCAAGTAGCGAGGCTATATCGGGAGGCCGGGGTATCCTGGTAAGGAGTTCCGCGCACGCGGAAGAAAACCTGGTCTCTTTGGGGGCGGCCTTGAGGTCCCCGGCTAGTGTATCGAGGAGCGCCGAAACAGCGCCGTTTAATGTTACCCACTGCGCAAGAAGTTCTTTTTTTTGTTTTTCAAAAAAAGAAGCAAAGTCAAGGGGGCTTGTTATGGGGCTGTAGTTGAGCATGGTTTCGGCAAAGAGTTCTTCGGCGACGGTTTTTATTTTGCGGTCGGCAATGAGGACCTGGAGGGCCGGATTGTCCCGGTGGTCAAGCACAAAGGGCAGGGCCGTCCTCATGGCCAGATCCCTTGCGGCACCGTCGTCGCTTGTAAAGTCGGAGCGTATGCCGTAATACCCGGAGACCATGCGGGCCGCCGAGGCGCAGAAAGAATCTATAGTTGAAATTCTGGCTTTATGAAAATTCTCCACCGCTTCCCGCGCGTTTTGGTTGTCCCTTTCTTCCCGGAGCAGGGCATAGATGCGGCTGTGCATCTCATTCGCCGCCTTGTTGGTAAAGGTGAGGGCGAGTATTTCTTCGGGCCTGTAACCCTTCTCCATGACCAGCCACGCGTAACGGGCGGCAAGAACCCTGGTCTTTCCCGATCCCGCTCCTGCCGCGATGACGGCGTTTTGTCCTGCCCTGGCGGCTTCGCGCTGTTCGCCGTTAAGCCCCGAAAGTATGTCGTTAAGCGCCATGATCCCTCTCCGCCCCGGACCGGGGCTTTTGGCTGTTGAGAAAGAAAACGGTCCTGCACACCGTACTGTATTCACAGGACAGGCAGTTTTTGAAATTCACGGCGTCCGGGGCAAAACAGCGTTCCTCCAGGGCCCGGCGGAACAGGCCCGTATACTCTTTCAGCGCCTCAAGGGTTTCGCCGTAGGCTTCCCTGGCAAGGCCCCGTTTTTTGGGCGGCCCGCCGACTACAAAAGTAAGGTCATGGTCGCGGACGCGCATAAAGCACGCGCCTCCCGCGTTCCCGCCGTGTTTTTTTTCGTACAGTTTGACATACATGGCTATCTGAAAATCTTTAAGCTCCCCGTCGGCGTTTTTGGAACTTTCCGCGATGGAAGGCGCTCCGCCTGTTTTGTAATCAATGATATAGGGCTCGCCGTTGTCTGAGATTGAGACCCGGTCAAGTTTTCCTTTCAACAAGATTCCTTCTT
Source organism: Spirochaetaceae bacterium (assembly GCA_031265635.1). GTDB lineage: Bacteria > Spirochaetota > Spirochaetia > Treponematales > Breznakiellaceae > JAIRTD01. The sequence continues at coordinate 3,066 of JAISCK010000024.1, read as the reverse complement.
CTTCATATTGAAAAAATTCCTCAAGCTCTCCTACGGTATATCCCGAAAAATATTTTTCCTCGGCCAGGAGGAGCAGCGAAATTTTTTTCGCCATTGCCCTGGACTGGGAAGCGAGAATGGGAGCGGCAAGGGGCCCCCGGAACTCAGGGCTGCTCCGGGCCGTATCCCCGGCGTACTCAAGGGTCCACGAGCGGTAGCGCTCACTGTGTTCGGTCTTGAAAACGCCGTCCTCCTCTTTGATGCGGGTAAAAAGTTTTTTAAGAATTTCGTGGTACAGTATGCCCCGGGAAGCATCGTCAAGGAGTTTTGCCTCAAGGGAAAAGGGCTCAAGGCGGAACAGTTTTTTGAAGAGGAATTTTACCGGGCAGAAAAAGAAATCATTAAGATCGGTGGCCGACGCTTTGAACAGAGGTCCTTCCATCTGGATCTCCGCGATGCGGTCCCCAAGCGCCCTGCCGCTTTCCCCGGTAAAGGGGCTCCTGAACATATTGAAAGGCTCCGCCAGCTCTGCCCCGGAAAGGAGGGAGTGCCAGTGCCTGAATCCGTCACGCTGGACCGGAAAGATGCGGGCGGGGAACGCGCCGGCTTTTGTTTTGCCGTCATCCTGTGCCGCCGGGCCCGGCCCGCCCCACCAGCGCTTTTCTTCCAGGAAAGGATCGGGCGGCAAAGGCGGGGCCTCACGGCTTCTTTCGGAAAAAAAATTGTGGGGCATGGCGGGGCCTGAAAAATTCTCGTCCGGGGCGCTGATCCGCGTATGCGCCATGCCCCGGTAGAGGCGGAAAAATGTTTTCGAGGCGTCCGTGTCGCCTATGCCCAGCCTCCCGCGCTTGTCGGGTTTGAGGAATTTGAGGGGCTGGTACAGAACAGCCGCCTCGCCTTCTACCGCGTTGATGACAAAATGGCAGCTAAAGGGAGCGGCAGCGGCAACCCGGTAATCAAAAATATTTACCCCCTCTTCTTCCTCCCTGTACACATACTGTTTTTCGTTCAGCAAAGAACAGTAAAACGCGAAAGGAGATCCCGGTATATATTCATCAGATTTTTTTTCAAGCTCTATAAGGACGGAAAGTTCGACAATACACCGCGACAGCGCCGCGTCGGCTTCTTTTGAACAGAGCGCTTCGTCTCTGGAAAGAAATCCGCTGTTTCCCCCATAGCCGGAAAAAGCAAAATAATGTTTCCGTATGCCGCTGAATGTGGCCGCGCCATGGAGGGCGAGGATATGTTCTTTAAGCCTTGAGTAATACGTTCCCAGCGTCGCGGCGTACAGGTTTCCCTTAAAGGCTTCTTCCCATACATCAACGCGGCGGCCTTTTTCGACAAAGCCCGAGACGCAGTTGTTTTTGATGCCGAATTCTATAAGCTCCCTGTTTGCGCCGGGGTTCTTCCAGGGAATGGCCCCGTTGAGGAGCAGCGCTTTAAGGGAGGCAAAAGAAAAGTTATCCGCCACGCAGTCCTTGATAAGGGAAAAAAGCCTGCCCGCTCCCCGGACTCCCAGCGGGCTGCCCTTTCTGAGCCTGCGGGGTATATTGTAAAGCGAAAGTTCCCGTGTTACATAGGGCGCGGCATCGTCAAGGCCGGGCACGCTTACGGCCATTTCACTATAAGGTATCTTTTCGTCTTCGTGGAGGCGGAGGAGTTCAAGGGCCAGGGAGCGTATTTCGGCGCGGGATGAACCATAACGGACAAGGCCGGGCTCGTCCCCGCCGTTATACTTCACAAGATGAATGAGGCGGGGTTCGGCCATGAGGAGGCTTCCGTATTCGGCAAAATCCTCTATGGCTTCGGGAAAGAAAATATAGTACTCGTGGTCCCGGTCCTCGAGGGGCGGCTTTTCCCAGGCGGGTTCAAAAAGGCCGAGGCGTTCTAGAAACGCGCTGTAGGCCCCGCGCAGCGCCGCGAAGTCCCTGTCCTCGTCATCGCCTAGATAGCCCGGACAGCCGGCCTGTTTTTCTTCAAGCAGTTTAAGTGAAGGAAGAAGGGCGGCGATGGAAGAAGCAAAGACCTGTCCTCCTTCGGCAAACTCCGGGGCTATGAGGGTCCTGAAGGGGAGGCCGTCTCCGGCGGAATCATTAAGCCTATCGGTTCCTTCTTTTACCAGGGCGGCGTTTTTCCGTATCAGGCCGTCAACAAACAGTTTCCGTATAACCAGGGTCGCCGGTTTCTTTATTCCGCTGCCTGATCTGACCGCTTCTTCCTTAAAGCGGTCCCAGGCAAGAAAGCGGTCAAGGGCAAGGGAGCGCGTCCCGGTAAGTTCCAGGGCCTTCCCCGCCCAAAGGGACGAGGCTGTTTCGGAAGGAAACACAAAGCGGCTTTTTTGGTTTTTGATTTCTCTTTCAAGTATGTCCGTAACAACTTTCACCGGATGAGTGTATCACGGAGGGAAAAGGAGGAACAGTATGCGAGTTAGCCGGTAATGCTCTGTACCTCAGTAAAAGGCGAAAGGACGCCACAGAAATTTTCTAGGGGTCCTGTCAGGGGAAAAAGGCCCTCCTTTCGGAGGGCGCTTTTCCCCGGCATATATGCCGATGACACCCCTCCTTCAATCTTTTAGCGTCCTTTCGCCGGGCTCCAAAAGAGAGCATTACCGGCTATCTTTTGCCTTAAAGGGGAGCCCCTTCAGGTCAGGTTGCCGGCAATGCGGGTCAGGTTGTCGACAACGCAAGCCGGAATGTCGACGACGCGAGGCAGAATGTCGACAATGCGGATCAGATTGTCGACAACGCGGGACGGAATGTCGACAACGCGGGGCAGGTTGTCGACAACGCGAGGCAGAATACCGACAACGCGGGGCAGGTTGTCGACAACGCGGGGCAGAATGTCGGCAACGCAAGCCGGAATGTCGACAACGCGCCTCAGGTTCCCGGAAACGCGCCTCAGGTTCCCCGGAACGCGCGCCAGGTTCCCGGAAACGCGCGTCAGGTTCCCGGAAACGCGCGTGCGCTTTCGGGCGCCTTGCGGCAAGGATGCCGCTGTTTCCATTGCTCTCCGCCTCCGGCGGAGAGCCTAGAGTTCGCCTGAGCGTTTGATGCGGAGATAGCGGTTTATCAGGGCCGGGGAAAGGCC
>JAISCK010000237.1 GCA_031265635.1 Spirochaetaceae bacterium | reverse complement strand
TGTCAGGATTCGCGTGCTGCGTAAGCCTGTTTCTTCTTCTTTCCTGCGCGGGAGGCAAAACCAGGTCCGGCGGGAGTGGTCTGGTCAGGACCTTCACCTATGGAACTACCCTGACTGGTTCCGGCAGTCCCGGCATAGCCTTCAGCTTCACCCTTCTTGACTTTGATTCGTCCTGGCCCCTCAAGGCCCTGGCCGAAGAAGCGCTTTATAACGGGGACGATCCTGAAACATACGCGGACAAAACAGCCGGGGCCTTTGCCGCGCAGTTTCAGGGAAAAGCATCTCAGCGGGAAGGAGAGGCGGACGAAGCGGGCGCCAACTGGGAATATCTGGAAGGGTTCAGCGTAAAAGACCGGAACCCCGAATATTTAAGCATCCAGCGGGAGCGCTACTACTACACAGGCGGGGCACACGGCAGCGGCGGAATCCGGCATTTTGTCTTTGACATCAGGGAAGGAAAGCGCCTCGTCCTTGAGGATATTATTCAGGAAGAAAAGAAAGACGCGCTTACGGTCCTTGTAAACGAAGCGCTCAGGGCAGCCCACGGTCTTGACCCTTCATCTTCCCTTACCCAGGCGGGCTTTTTCAACGACGACGCCGTTCTTTCCGGGGACTTTTACCTGCGCGGCGGGATGCTGATATTCCAGTGGGACGCCTACGATATTGCTCCCTACGCAATGGGTTCCGTCGAAGCCGAACTGCCGGGCAAAGCGCTGCGGGGTCTTCTTACCCCGGAGGGCGGACGGCTTCTGGCGGTCCGTTAGGGTTTCTCCTGTCCGCCTGTATCCCCTTCCCGTATCTCAACGCGGCGTATTTTTCCGCTGATGGTTTTGGGGAGTTCCCCGGCAAATTCCACGATACGGGGATACTTGTAGGCGGCGGTGGTTTTTTTGACATGGTCCTGGAGTTCTTTTTTTAGCTCGTCCGAAGCGGTCCAGCCCTTTGCCAGTATGACGGTGGCTTTGACTACCGTGCCCCTGTCAGGGTCGGGCGCTCCGGTAACGGCGCATTCGAGTACCGCCGGGTGTTCCAGCAGGGCGCTTTCAACCTCAAAGGGGCCTATGCGGTATCCTGAACTTTTTATCACGTCATCGGAACGGCCCACAAACCAGTAATAGCCGTCCTCGTCCCGCCAGGCCATGTCTCCGGTATAGTAGATATTGTCGCGCCATACGGACCTGGTAAGTTTTTCGTCCCGGTAATAACCGCCAAAGAGCCCCAGGGGGGGGCTGCCGGTCCGTACCACAAGCTGGCCTTCCTCGCCCATGTCGCAGGATGTTCCGTCATCGCGTATAAGGTCAATGTCATAGCCCGGAGAGGGCAGGCCCATGGAGCCGGGTTTGTTCTTCATCCACGGATAGGTGGCAAGGGTCAGGGTAAGTTCGGTCTGGCCGTAGCCTTCCCGGAGTTTTTTTCCGGTGGCGGCCAGGAACTGATCGTAGATTTCGGGATTGAGGGGTTCTCCGGCGACACAGCAGGACTCAAGGGCCGACAGGTCATACGCCTTGAGTTCTTCCTTTATGAAGAAGCGGTAAATGGTCGGCGGGGCGCAGAATGAAGTAACCCGGTGTTTGCTTATAACAGAGAGCATCTCCGCCGGATCAAAGCGGTCGTAATCATACACAAATACCGCCGAACCGCATATCCACTGCCCGTAAATCTTTCCCCAGGCGGCCTTTGCCCAGCCGGTGTCGGCTACGGTAAGATGAAGTCCGCCTTCTTGTACGCGCTGCCAGTATTTGGCTGTCAGTATATGCCCCAGGGGATAAACATAGTCATGGCGCACCATTTTCGGCATGCCGGTGGTTCCCGATGTAAAATAGAGCAGCATGATGTCGTCATTGGCGTTGCGTTCCGGGGGCCGGGCAAAATTTTCAGAAGCCTCCGCCATGCGGGCGTTAAAGTCGGTCCAGGGAACAAGGTCCCCAAAGACGCCCTCCGGGGAATGGCCCGGGTCCCCGCCGTTCCGCCGCCTGAAAATTTCTTCCGCCCCGGACGCGGGGTCAGAATCGCCCGGTGTATGGACAGAACGGACAAAGGCTTTGTACGCGAGGGCGCTTATCCCGGCGGCGCCGGAATCCCGTTCCAGCTTTGCCTCCGCCTCGTCAACCCTGCACATGAGTTCGGCGTCATCCACGCAGATGATGCCCGTAATGTCCGCCGACGCGCAGCGGTATATGATGTCCTTGACGGTAAGGAGATGCGTCGCGGGTATGCCGATAGCGCCTATCTTGTGAAGGGCAAGCAGCACCGGCCAGTATTCATGACGCCGCTTGAGAATCACCATGACAGGGTCGCCTTTTTTTATGCCGCCTTTGACAAGAACATTGGCGGCCCTGTCGGAAAGGCGCTTCATATCGGCAAAGGTAAATTCCGCCTCGGCGCCGGCTTCGTCGCACCAAACCAGGGCCCGTTCCCCTCCCCGCTCCAAGGCAAGTTCGTCAAGAACATCATAGGCAAAGTTAAAACCGCCGGGAACCTTTACCGAAAAATTGGCAAAAAAATCCTCATAGGAATCAAAACGCTCACGGGACAAAAAACGTTCAAGCATGGATGCCTCACAATACCAGGGCGAGGAAAAGGGCCCGCCTGCCGCCGAGGCACTTCATGCCATGGGGCTCATTGGAATCATAATAAATGGAATCGCCGGGACCCAGTTCGGTTTCCCGGCCTCCTACCGAAATTAAAAGCCTCCCCTCAAGGACATAGTTGAATTCCTGTCCCGGATGGGTATTGAGGCTTATGGGTTTATGCTCGGTGTCGGCCTTGGCCTCCACAAGAAAAGGCTCGCCCTTTTTTCCGTGGAAATTCGAAGCCAGGTTCCAGTAGGTATACATGGGCCGCCGGCTTACCTCGGGGGCATGGCCTGAGCGGGTAACGCAGAAGGACCTGAGCTTGGGGGTGTTGCCGGTTACAAGTTCCGCGAGGTCAACCTTAAAGCGGGCGGCTATTTCTACAAGAGCGCCTATGGGGAATTCCGCCTTCCCTTCTTCCCAGCTTTTGTACTCGCCGGAGCTGAAACCCAGTTCGCCGGCCAAGGTATCGGCCGAAATCCCGGCTATCTCCCGCAGCACCTTTACCCGTTCAATAATATCCTGTACTTCGCCGCTCATTGTTTTATTTCCACGCTCCCGTCGGAATGGCCTATAAAGACCACCGGCCTGAGGCGGGTAAAAAACCCGTTTTCCACCACGCCGGGTATGCGGTTACATTCGGTCTCAAGCTCTTCGCAGTTTACCGGATTCTTAAACGTAATATCCAGAAGTATATTGCCGTGTTCGGTTATCACGGGGCCCGCCTTGCGCAGCGCCTCGCGGAGTATTACCCCGGCGCCCATTTTTTCCAGGGTTAGGGTAACGGTCCTCCTTGCCTCAGGGATAACCTCAAGGGGAACGGGAAATTTTAAGCCGAGATTTTCAACAACCTTGCTTTCGTCAACCACGACGCAGAAAGAGGCCGAGGCATAGGCGGTGATTTTTTCGATCAGGAGGGCGCCGCCGCCGCCCTTGGTACACCAGTGCCTCCCGTCAACCTCGTCGGCGCCGTCTATGGCAAGATCAAGACGCCCGCCTATTTCCCCCGAATTGAGGGTATAAAGGGGAATGCCCCACTTCTCACATTCGATACTGGTTTGCAGGCTTGTGGAGACAGCCTTGATATTCGTGAGCTTTCCTTCCTTGAGGAGCAGGCCCACGTGGCGTACCGCCGGAAGGGCGGTGGAGCCTGTACCGAGACCGAGTTTCATGCCGCTTTTAACCAGTTTTTCGACGGCGCTTTTGCCTACGAGGGCTTTAATTTCGTTCTGGTTCATGGGCTTACTATAGACCCATCGGGTCCGTCTGACAAGCGCTACAGGCCGAGCTTCGCTATAATCTCCGAATCAAAATCATGGCCCATAAAAAGATTGTACTGATACTTGGCCTGTTGAATCAGCATATCGCTGCCGTTGAGGACCCGGCATCCGGCTTTGGCGGCTCTGGAAAGAAAGCGGGTACGCTCCGGTGTATAGATAAGATCCATCACCGCTTCCTTGCCGGTAAAATTGTACAGCTCGCCGGGATCGTCGCCGGAATCAGGCGTCATACCGGCGCTGGTGGTATTGATGATAATACGGGAATAGCGTTCCATCAGGGCTATGCCCTGGTTGTCAAAACCGCCCCAGACAAAACCGTACTGCCGGGCAAGTTCCCTGGCCTTGAACACCGTGCGGTTCACTATCAGGGCCTGGCCCCTTAGCCGGTGGACCTCCGAGGCTACCGCCCTGGCCGCCCCTCCGGCGCCCAGTATGGTAAGGCGCTGCCCGGAAAGATTTTTCCGGTCAAGAAAACGGAGCAGCGAGTCGGAGAACCCCCTGGCATCGGTGTTGTAGCCGGTCCAGCCCGAAGGAGTGCGGAGTATGGTATTGCAGGCCCCTATATGATCCACCTGCCGGGATTTTGAAATAAGGTGGGAAATTATTTCCTCTTTGTGGGGAACAGTTACCGACGCGCCTTCAAGTTTTATCTCCTCGGCCAGGCGCAGGAAGGACACGAGGCTGTCGGAAGGAAAGGGGACATACACCGCGTCTATATTGTTCTGGGTAAAGAGAGGATTAAAAAAGGCGGGGCTTGAGGTAACGTGCAGCGGATAGCCGGTGATTCCGAATATCCTGGTGTTCTCCCCTATGCGGTGAAAGCGGTACAGTTCGTCAAGCTCCCTGGGATCAAGCTGTCCCGGCGAGCCGCATTCCGCGTCTTCTTCGTCTTTGATTCCCGCATAGCTCAGGTAGGAACCGAGAAGGGAAGCGAGAATACGGGTGTTGGTTCCCAGATGGCCCATACAGAGCAGTATCCTGTCCATGTCCCCGGCCTCCCTGGCGGCCTGGTACACGCGGATTAAGTCGGCGATACTCCGGGGTACAAGGGCAAGTTTGGCTATCTCGTCGCCGACCTTTCTGAGATCAGAGAGCTTTGCCCCGATGTCCCCGCCTTCAAAATTATGACAGGACCTGATGACGCGGGTGCCGAAGGTCCTGGCGGCTTCCTCAAGGCTCGGCACATCAAGGTCTTCCTCAAGGTCCACATAGGCGAAATTCTTGCGCCTGTCGGCTTCGGCAAAGGCCAGCCCCTGGGACAGGAGCGTAATGCGGGAACCCTCGCCGCCGGAAAAGCGCCCGCCGTCTATGCGCCGCCTGATGGTAAGTATTACCGGAACGCCGGCCATTTCGGGAAAGCGGCGTATGGAAAAACGCTCGTCAGGGTCAAGGCAGTCAACCCTGAGTTCGGCAAGGTCCGTATGCTTCCGGTACTTGTTGAGAAATTCCAGATTCCTGGCAAGGGTCTTTCCTGTCAGGCAAAGGCATATTCTGGACATGGGACCTCCTGTCTGTACCTTCCTGAACGCCGGGGCTTTGCCTTGTCCGGCCTCTTTGGGAACCTTAAAAATCGGACCGGTATATATAGAGCGCCGCTACCGCGTCAGCCCCCCTCCTGAAATGCACCCTCAGCGCGAGGGGCCAGGGCCGGTCTGAAAAAACATATACAAGGGCGTATTCCCCTTCCCGCGCGCCGGGGATTTCGGTAAAGACCGGACCCAGCGCGGCTTCTACCTGCTCACGGGTATCGCCTGTTGTTACGCGATAGGCTTCCCGCGGGCTTACCTGCCATACCCTGTCCTTAAAGAGATAGACATCAAGGGAAGGATACACAAAAACCACATCGTCCTGCCATATCTCAAGCCCTCTAACCGGATACACCGAATGGGGAGGCCCCGCCAGGGAAAGAAGTTCTTCCAGGGTCGCGCCTATGAGGCTCTCGGGGCCGGAACTACCCGGCGGATTTCCCGGCGTTCCATACGGCGGATTTCCCGGCGGAGTCTGGGCCGCCAGACAGAGAGGCAGAAGCAGCAAAAAATGAAGAACGGCGGCCCCGGCAAGCGCGCCTTTTCGTGAAACGCTCACAACTGCTCAAAGGACCGTGAAGCCTGGGGATAGTGCAGTTCCTGGCGGGTCCTCTCGCGGCCCACCATGGAAAGTATCAGCACGGAACCCACGGGGAGCCTGTAGGGCACGGTGAGAGTTCCCCCCGGATGATCGGTCTGGAGTATGCGTTTCCGCTCACCGCTGGGAAGCAGGGCCTCGAGCAGCACCGGCAGGGGATAGGGGTTCCGGGGAAGTTCATAGGTAAAAAGATCAAACACTTCGTTAGTGTTGAGGGAATTCGGAGAGGAAACCACTATGTTGAGCTGGGTGTCCGAAGGGACCACCGCCAGGGCTTCGGGACTCTGGGCCACCACCGACTCGGGCCGTTCTCCATCGCGCGTATCGCGGATAGAAAAGACAAAGGAGGCCGGAACGGTCCTGAGCTGTTCCAGGGCGTCCTGCAGGGGAAGCCCCACCAGATCAGGCACCTTGATCATGCTCCGTTCAGGCCCCCGGCTTACCACCAGCACCAGGGAGGTGGGACCTGAAATCTCCGTTCCCGGCAGGGGGGCCTGCTGGAGTATGACGCCCGCCTCCTCCTGGGAATATTCATACATGATAGGTTCCCTGATCGTTATAAGGGGCCCGCCGCCGCTGTCCCCGGACGCGGCAAGGGCCTGGAGGTCCATGCGCACATCGTCAATGTCGCGGCCCAGAAAATCTTCCACCCTGTCCATGATAACGCCCTGGCTGACCACAAGGCGTATACGGCGGCCGGCCTTGACTATGGTCCCGCCTGAGGGTTCCTGTTCCAGTATGGTTCCCCGGTCCCGCGACGACTGGGAATACCGCAGTTGAATACGGGGATAGAGTTCCTTGACCTGAAGTTCCAGCAGGGCTTCGGTCAGTTCCTTGCCCCGTATGTCAGGAACCATGGTTTCTTCCGCGCCCTTGACAGCGATAAAAAACACCATCAGGGCGGCAAAACCAACCAGTATAACAACGCCCACAACCAGAGAAATAAAAAGCCGGGCATGACCGGCCACATAGGATTCAACCGAATCCAGATCAAAATCCCTAAACGCCATTCGTACCTCTTTTATCCTGATATCCCAAAACCGAACCAATAAAGCCCCTGGCTCCGTTCAAAAAATCCCGCCATTCCAGCGCCTTTCCCGATTTATATTGAAGGCGGCTTACGCAAAGGACGCCTTCACCCGTTTGTACCAGTATACCCCGGCTTTTGTCTATGCCGAGAACCGTTCCCGGCAAGGCGGGAGCCGTTCCTCCGGGACCCGCGCCCCGGTAAACCTGCCCTTTCAGAATATACAGTTCCGCTTCATTGTGGCAAGTTACGCAAAGAGGCCAGGGAGTATAGGCCCTGATCCGGGCGTCAAGTTCCCCCGCGCCAAGGGACCAGTCCATGCGGCCGTCTTCACGCTTTATAAGGGAAGTATAGACAGCCTTTTGTTCATCCTGAACCTCGCCTTCGGGCA
>JAISCK010000188.1 GCA_031265635.1 Spirochaetaceae bacterium | reverse complement strand
CGGTTGAAGACGGCGCTGAAGGTTCTTTCCCAGTAAGGCGCCGCGTTGTATTCCGAGGTATAGGCGGCGCGGGCTTCCAGGGTCAGGGCCTGTATCCTTGCCGAGATTCTGCCGTTTCCTTCCCATGAGGGATTCCTGATACGGGAGGGATCGGGCCAGGGCAGGGGTTCAAGGGAAGCCTCCCAGCTTACCGCGCCTCCCAGTCCGGCGCCCAGCGCCCCTCTTTGGAAAAGCGTTGAGATTGCCGCGCTGTCCTGCGGTTTTGGGCTTGAGTCAAGAATATCATTGTCCCGTTTCAGGTTCAGCGAAATTCCCGAAAGCTTGAACAAGGGTGAATTTTTCCCCTGCGGAAAACGGAAGTTTACCGTTATGGCGCTTTTGCTTATCCCTTCTCCCGCTGATCTGGCCCTCAGGGTTGCCGAGGCCCTGAAAAGGGCCGAGCGCTTGCCCTGCTTTTCGAAACTGCCCCCGGCGCGGAGGGCGCTGCCCGGTATTTTCCCGTCCCTCCCCACATACCGGCCTCCGGCTGCGTCGGCTGCCAGAGAGAGTTTCCAGGTTCTGCCGCCAAAACGTATGCCAAGATTGCCGTAAGCGCCCCTGCCGTAGGCAAAGGTTTCTGAAAAGGCTCCGTCTGACGCTATGCCGAAATTGGCCGACGCGTAATAAAGACTGAACGCGCTGAGGCGGAAGTCCCGCTCAGGAAGGGGCGGAGAAGTGGAAAACCAGCTTGAGGGCCTCCGCGCTTCAAGGCGCTGGTCCGTAAAAAAGCCTTCCATTCTGAATACCCGCCTGTTTGAAAAACTCCCCTGTATGCCGCCGCCCAAATCAGGACTCAGGACAGAAGAAAAAGTGAACAGGGAGGCAGGGTTTTGTCCGGGCCCGCTTTCCGAATCACCGGGGGCTTCCCTGGCGAGAGCGGTAAAAAAGACATTCCAGGTTCCCAGGCCGGAAACAGACAGTCCGGGGCTTCCAAGGTAGAGGTACGCGGCGCTGTTTTGGCTTGTCGAAATGTCGTTTTTTAGGTCGGCAAGGCTGGGGCTGTGATTCTCGGCAAGAGGCAGGGAACGTATCCAGGGATTGCGTATTCTGGCGGGAAGCCCCCATTCATCAAGCTGTCCGTAGAGAAGCCGCGAACCTGTGGCCCGGTGGTAGATACCCGCTGAAACATAGGTCAGGCCGCTGTTCTGCCAAGAAACCTCCGGTCTCCGGTCAAGGACCTGGAAACGCAGATCAAGGCCGCCGGAACGGTTTTCAGCTTTTGCCTGCGGAGGAAGGGAAAAGAGCAGGTTCCACCGGTTGTCAATGTTTTTTTTGTAATTCCAGGAAAGGGCCCAGAGGAATTCGGGACGCATATTTTCCGGGAACGACAGCTTCGCCGCCTCCGGTGGTTCTCCGGGGTATGCAAAAAAAGCGGCCTCCAGAAACACGAAGGCCGTAAGCCATGGCAGTTTTGCTTTTCCAATAGCCATGCCTACTATAAGGCCCTGCCGTGGATGCTGCTTTAGGGAAGCGCAAAAATATGCGCTAAAGAGACAGAGGTTTCACTATCGCGCTATATTTCGTTGCGGTATCAGTGCCGGGACTGGCTTACCCGTATCTGGCTTTCGCCAAAACCGTCAATGGTCTTGACCAGCGAGAGCCAGTAACCGGCTTCGCTTTCCGATGTATAGGGGCCGACCCTGACCCGGTAATAGGTTTTGCTGTTTATGTCCTGCACATCCACCACTGAATTGATGCCCTTGGACGCCAGGGTTTCCTTGACCCCGTCGGCCCTTGCCTTGGTCGAAAAGGCGCCGGTTTGTACCCAGTAATCGCTCCGGGTCCTGACAGGCGCGGGTGTGGCCGCAACCGCCGGGGGGGTTCTTGCGGGAGTTCTCGCTGGAGTAACGGCCTCTGCCGCTCTGACAGGCCGCTCTGCCGGCTCCCGGCGCGGCGGCGTTACGGCGGTGTCGGGAACCGCTGCGGCGGAGGGTTTGGGAACCTCAATCACCGCCCTGGTCCGGGCATCCTGGTCAAGGGCCGGCTGGCCGGAGGAATTTTCACCATAAACATAGAATATGCTGTCGGGCTGGGCGGGGACAGCCGGGGGGCTTTCCAGGCCCTGAACGCCGCCGGGATTCCGTACCATAGTGGAAGCGTCCGCAGTGGCCGGGACACTTCCCTGGGAAATTTCCCCGCTTTGTCCGGGCCTTCCCGGCGAAACAGGAAGATTTTCAGACTGGGCCAGGTCAAGGCCGTTTTTTGGCGTTGTCAGAAGTATGGTAACCCCGATAACAATAACCAGAAACACCCCTACCGAAACCGCTACGAGCAGAAATTTCTTCTTTTCCATATAAACCCTCCCGGGAGGAACAGCCAAAGTACCCTGATGGGGCGGTTTCAGCGCTTTTCCAAGAGCAAAAGCAGCCTGTCTATTCGGCGTTCCAGTTGTTTTTGGTTAAACCGGGCAAAAAACGTACAATAACCCCGATTCTCCACTATATGAATATCGGATTTCCGGGATAAATATTGAGAAATGAAATGCTTCTGGCTCTTAAAGCGTGTGAACAGTTCCTTGAGCGGAAGCCCGTCCCGTTTTCGCGCCCTGAGGAGGCGGACAAGAAAAGGCGCTTTTACCAGAATGACGCAGTCAAGTTTCGTAAAGGCCGCAGAGCGGTGAAGCAGCGCGGCGTTAATCACCAGCGGCTTTCCGGCCTTTTCGTTAATCCACGCGGCGGTCATTTCCTGCACAACAGGATGAACGATTCCTTCCAGAGCGGCCAATTCTTCCGGCCTGCCGAAAACCTCGCGGCCCAGAAGCTGCCTGTCCACTTTTCCGTCAGGCCCAAGGATGCCGGGACCAAAGCGGGCCGTTATGCGTTCCTTCTCACATTCTATGGCCCTGTGCCCGAGTTTGTCCACATCAAGGACCTCAAAGCCGCGTTGTTCAAGCAGGGCGGCCACATGGTTTTTTCCAGCGCAGTACACGCCGGTAAGCCCGATAAGGGCCGGACCTTTTGCTCTTTGCATATAACGGGCCTAGTGGAAATTCCCCCAGCATTTTCCGGTCTCGACACTGACCCGCAGGGGAATGGAAAGGACGGCGGCCTTTTCCATTTCCTGTTTTACCAGCGCTGCGGCGGCATCGGCATCGGCTTTGGGAACTTCAAGAATAAGTTCATCATGAACCTGAAGAAGAAGCCTGGCGCTGCTTTGTCGAGCGGCAAGGGCCTTGTCAAGATTCAGCATGGCGGTCTTGACTATGTCCGCCGCCGAACCCTGGATAGGCGTGTTGACCGCCACCCGCTCGGCAGCGGCCTTTTCGGTCTTGTTCCGCGAATTGATGGCCGGGATATAGCGCCGCCTTCCCATGATGGTGGAAGCGTAGCCTTTCTCTTCGGTGAGGGCGATGAGCTTTTCAATATAGAGCCTCACGCCGCTGTAGGTGTTGAAGTAGACCTGGATAAACGCCGCCGCGTCGGTCCTGCTTATGCCCAGTTCGTTGGCAAGCCTGAAAGCGCTCATGCCGTACATGACCCCGAAGTTGATGGTCTTGGCTATGCGCCGCTGTTCCGGCGAAACATCTTTTTCATCCAGGCCGAAGATACCGGCGGCGGTGCGGGCATGGACATCCTTTCCCTCGTTAAACGCCGAACAGAGCCCCTTGTCCCCCGAAAGATGGGCCAGTATTACCAGTTCAATCTGGTTGTAGTCCGCCGAGATTAAAAGATGGTCCTTCTTGGCGGTAAAGGCGCTGCGTATACGGCGGCCTTCCTCATCCCGTATGGGTATATTTTGAAGGTTGGGATCGCGGCTTGAAAGGCGGCCCGTGGCGGTCCCGGTCTGGACAAAGTTGGTATGGAGCCGCCCTTCCCTGTCGGCCTGGACAGCCAGGGTGTCCACATAGGTTGACTTGAGCTTGGCAAGGGTACGGTGGCGGAGGAGCAGGGCCGGAAGGGGGTCTTCCCTGGCAAGTTCTTCCAGCACCGCCATATCGGTGGAATAGCCTGTTTTGGTCTTTTTACCCGGCTTGAGTTTCCGTTCAACAAAAAGCACTTCCTGAAGCTGTTTTGTTGACGCCAGGTTGAACTCCCTGCCCGCGAGGCGGTAGGTATCTTTCTGGATATTGTCAAGGGCTTCCCCAAGTTCTACTCCGTAATCCTTGAGTATCTTTGCGTCTATCCTGATGCCCGCGCCTTCCATCTCGGCCAGTATGGGAAGGAGGGGCATTTCCAGGTTTTCAAAAAGCCCCAAAGCCTCGGCCTTTTCAAGCAGCGGTTCGAGGTAGAGTTTAAGGCGGAAAGTAAGATCGGCGTCCTCGGCGGAATAGCGGCAGGCTGTCTCAAGGTCAAGCGCGTCAAAGGCGCTTCCTTTGGGAACTATGCTGTTGTACGCTATCGCCGTGTAATTCAATATTGAAGAAGCAAGCGAATCCAGGGAATAGTTGTTCCGCTCAGGGTCAGCGATCCAGGAGGCGACCATGGTGTCCCATATCCGGCATTTCCACCGTTCAATGCCCCAGCCCCGGGAAACCTTGTAATCGTATTTGGCGTTATGGGCAATGACGGTCATTTTTTTGTCGGCAAAGAGGGGAACGAGAAGGGCTTTGACCTTTTCGGGGTCAAGATGTTCCTTGTCCCGCGGGGGTACTTTGGCGGCCTCTTCCCCGGACCCAATGCCGTGGGGCGCGACAGGAACATAGAAGGCCCTTTTCGGCTCAAGGGCAAGGGATATACCGATGGGCCGGGAATTCCATGCGTCAAGGGAATCGGTTTCAAAATCCAGAGCCAGTAAACCCTGTTTCTTTCCGGCGTCAAGAATCTTTTTGAGTTCATTCAGGTCAAGGACGCAGGTGTAGGTCCCGCCGCCCAAAAGGGCCTCGCCGGCCTGGGTGTCAAGGCGGGCGTCCTGGCGCGGCGTTTCCCCGTGCGCCGCGCTTCCGTCAGCGCCCGGACCGCCGGAAGCGGCCTTTGCGCCGGAGCCGGCCTTTGCGCCCGTGCTTTCCGCGACCTCCTTGTCCCTGGACCGGCTTCCCGGATTCAGGGCAAAGGCGCTCTGGCGTATGCCCTCCCGCAGCAGCACCGCCGCCCCCGCCTCCCGGTTGAGGTTTTCCACCGAAAGATCGTCAAGGGACTCGAGCGCAAGGGGAACCTGTTGTTCAAGGGCAATAAGGGTTTTTGAAAAATAAGCGCTTTCCCTGCCTTCGGCGAGTTTTTTACCCGCCGACCCTTCTATGCCGGCGATGTTCTCGTAGATACTGTCCAGTGAACCGTAACGGGTCATGAGCCTGATAGCCGTCTTTTCGCCTATGCCCCTGACGCCGGGCACATTGTCGGAACTGTCGCCGGTGAGGGAAAGCAGATCAAGTATCCGTTCAGGCGGAACTCCCCATTCATCCCTGACCTCCTGAGGGCCTATAAGGTCATAGGGCAGCCCCGCCGCCCCCGGCCCTTCGGCGTCAAGCCTGGCGCCCTTGATGGGCCGTAACTCATAGGTTCCTTTTCCCACAAGCTGGAGCAGGTCTTTGTCTGAGGAAAGAATATAGCACTGCCTGTCTTCGGCCCGGCACTGCCGCGCCAGCGTGGCAATGATGTCGTCGGCTTCGTACCCGTCGGCCCTGAGCAGGGGAACCCCCAGGGCGGTGATAAATTCTTCCACCAGGGAAACCTGGGCATGCAGGTCTTCGGGGGCTTTTTGCCTTGTGGCCTTGTACGCCGGGTATAGCTTATGCCTGAACGTGGGGCCTGGGGAATCAAAAACCGCGGCGAGGAACGCCGGTTTTTTCGGCCTGTCAAGGGCCCTGCCGTCGGTTCCGGCCAGGGGCGCTCCCTCAAGGAGCAGGTTTACCAGGGTGCGGGCAAACCCAAAGAGGGCCGACACATTATCCCCCTGGGTATTGCGAAGCGGCCTGGACATAAAGGCAAAATAGGAACGGTATATAAGAGCGTAAGCGTCAATGAGGTAGAGGGCCTCTTTTCCCTTTTGTTTTTCTGCCATAAGAACTCCGGTGTTTATCCTTTGATGTCTACCAGCGAAGCTGTTCCTGAAACAGTATACGCGCTACGCCGGGACGCGGCATAGGGATTGGCTTTGAGGTTTTTTATTTCGGAGCGTATTTCCGCCATGCGGCGGGAAAGGAGTTCCTTGTTCCGCTCTGAACGGACTACGGCTTCGGTCTTGAGTTCTTCCAGGGCCGCCTTGAGATGCGGCACCTCGGCTTCTTTTTCGGGGAAGCTCAGGCGGTACATATCCTCAAGGGGGTCTATCACCTTCTGAATCGAAAAAATATCCGCCACAATCCGTTCTTCGAATTCAACATGGGCAATGAGTTCCTCGGCGGAACCCTTTTCGATTACATCCTTCTGCTTGTCCAGCGCGGCCACATAGTCCCTGAACCGGTCCCGCTGTTTAACGAGAAGCTCCCTAAACCGTTTAAGCACCGCTACCCGCCGGGATACTTCGTCGGAGGGAATTGCAACCATTGTACGCCTCCTACCCGGCGATATTGATACCTTCCGCGGGACGGGCCAGACCGTCGGCCTGGGTCCGGGAAATAACCTCGTTCCACGCGCCCCGCAGTTCATCCATCATATTCCGTACATTCTGGACCTTATGGGAATCCTGGGCAATGTTCCCCTCCAGAAGCTCCTGGTTAAACCAGGTATACAGGGAAAAAAGATTCCTGGAAATATCCCCGCCCTGTTCAAAATCAAGGGACACCATGAGTTCGGTAATGATTTCCTGGGTTTTCAATATAGCCCTGTTTATAGGCTCAATACAGCCCGGGTCTTTCTTTTCCCCGGTATTGCGTCTTAAAAGCTCAAGGCCCAGGTCAAGCTGCCGCACCGCTTCATCATAAAGCATGATAATCAACTGCCCCTGGCTTGCCGTCTTGATCCGCGTTTCTTTGTACGCGGTTAATCCGTTTGTGTAGGTCACTGTGGTCCCCTCCTGTATCCCGGAACTCCCCCTATATCTATCGGCGCGGAAAAAATAACCTTGAGAGGCGCCATTCCCAAAACCCGGTTAGTTTTAGGAATGGCTTTGTTTATTGGATTGTACCGCATGGGAGAAGAATTTACCACGAAATCGAAAGGATTAACCTAAGAAGAAGGAGGAAGGGGGCCTGTTTCCTCACCACTGGTTGCAAACAGCCGCCATAGCTCCCGGCCCCCCTGCGGCGCAGCCTAAAGTCTGCGCCTACCCCCCTATAGGGGGCCGGGTCTCCCCCGCGAGCTGACGAGCGGGTTCTTACAGGGACGCCGCTGTAACTACTGCTCTCCGCGCCATAATCCGCCTTAAGGCGGACAGCAAAGTATTTAACGAAGCTCTGCTAAAAGTCCGCGGCAAAGACGCGGGCTTTTTTGTTGTTTGCAGTCCCTTGTTCGTGGTATACTTGAAGTAAGGAGTACATCATGAGTGTTTTTAGAGAAGAAATCACCCTGGCCAACGCCCGGGACGTCGGCAACGTCATGGACGGGCTTATCCCGGACACGAAAGTCCGCAAAATGACTATAGAAGCGATGCCCGACACGGGCGCATGGACTCTGGTTATTAATGAAGAAATCCGGCAAAAGCTGGGGCTTGCCATTTTGGAAACATCGGAATCGACCCTGGCCGACGGCAAAACAGATACCTACGAGGTAACGGAGGGGGTACAAATTCGGTGGAAAAACCGCAGCACCATACTTCCCGCCGTGGTGGTTCCCGATGGGAAATACATACTCCTCGGCGCGTTACCTCTGGAGGCGATGGACCTGATGGTTGATCCGGTTCATCAGCAACTGGTCGGGGTTCACGGCGCCGAGCCTCTGCACGTCCTCTGTTAGCCGGCCCCACTTCCCCTTTCTTAAATTTTTTCTCCTGTAATTAACCACGTAGCGGTCTGCTTCGCGGTACATTCTTTTTCAGGCGGGTAGTTCAATCTCGGCGGCGCCTACGGGGCGTATGGCGAGGGGGGTAAGCGCTCCCCTGCCGAAGACCGTTTCCATGTTTTCGGTATAGGCGGGAAGGCTTTCCAGGGGGATATAGGCCTGTATGGTCCCGGCAAAGCCGCCGCCGTGTACCCGGCAAGCGCCGTGGCAGGCGCCGTTTAGGGTCTGCCCGGCAGTCTGGGTTTCGAGAAAAATCCTGGTCAGGGCGAGGGCCAGGCTGATGCCCTGCTCGCGGGGT
Organism: Spirochaetaceae bacterium; assembly: GCA_031265635.1. Taxonomy (GTDB): domain Bacteria; phylum Spirochaetota; class Spirochaetia; order Treponematales; family Breznakiellaceae; genus JAIRTD01. The sequence goes on along the minus strand of JAISCK010000188.1, from coordinate 6,556 downwards.
TTTCCGGCGGCATAGATATTTTGCAGCAGCATACAGGATGAAGAACCAGACTGATTGACCAGGTTGAGAAAGCGGTCCATGATTTTGCCTTTGGCTCCGCGGTCCTTTTCGGCGTTAAGTGCTTCCAGGGCGCGCGTCATGAGGGGGACCCGGTCGTTTTCCGCAAAAAAATGCAGGGCCCGCAGCACCGCCCTGTCGCCGAGGCCGGCGCGCAGTTCGGCGCAGTGTTCAAGTACCGCCCTGAGACTGGTTTCCCGCAGCACGGTCTTCCCGAAAAAGCCGGCGACTGCTTTCATTTCGTCCGGTATGGCGGCATAGTCCGGGGTAAGGCCGGCGTGGCTTCCCCTGGTGTCCACGACGCAGAGCGCAAATCCGGCGGCTTCGGGATTAAAGGGAACCACCTTAACTTTTGGATTTTCGATGTCTTTTAGGTCTATGGCCACGGCTCCTCCCGAGGCGCAGGCGGCCTGGTCCATGAGGCCCGACGGTTTGCCGAAGTATTCGTTTTCCGCCCACTGGCCTATTTTGGCGATTTCAAGGGACCTTTGGCGGCCTCCCCCGAAAAGCCGGTCAAAGATACTGGCGATGAGTACCTCGACCGCCGCCGATGAGGAAAGGCCCGATCCGGGGAGTACCAGGGATTCGGCGTTTCCGGTGAAGCCCCCGGTTTCTATGCCCCGCGTGGCAAAGGCCGCCGCTACGCCGCGTATCAGGGCGCGGGTGCTTCCTTCTTCTTCGCTTTTTCTGCCGAGATCCGAAAGGTCCAGTTCCACATCATCAAAGCCTGAGGAACGGAAAAAGACTTTCTTGTCTTTCCGGGGCGAAACCGCGGCGAGTATGTCAAGCTGTATTGACGCGGCAAGAACCCTTCCCCGGTTATGGTCGGTGTGGTTTCCGCCCAGTTCGGTGCGGCCCGGGGCGCTGAAAAGCCGTACTGTCTCCCCGTCTGAAACATGCTCCGCAAGTCCCCGGACCAGCGCCTTTGCCCGCTGCCGGGAACGCTCCGGGTCTTTGTAAAACAGCGACAGGGCGGTTTCCGAGGCGGGACTATCCAAGCGCCTGAGTAATTCCTGGGCGGTCATACGTATACTATAGTCCATAAATTCAAATTTGTCAGATGAAAGATGAGGTCTATTCTTTACACTTGCCGGAAAAGGCTTTTTGTATGGAGTCATCAACGGTCTGCTTTATTTCGTCAATGATTGTCCGGCGCAGTTTTTCCAGTTCTTCTTTGGGGGATTGGGGGGCAAGAAACAGCTCATAAAATTCGATGTCCAGAGCCTCGGCAATGCGTTCAATAAGGTCAAAGGTAGGGAAATTGCGGGTAAGTTCTATCATACCAATATGATGAGTAGACACTTCGACCATTTCAGCCAGTTTTTCCTGTGTCAAACCGCGTTTCCGGCGGTATTCCCTTAAATTATTTGCAAAAATTGTTCCAAGCCGTTTCATATACTATCTATGAAGTAATAGTAAGGACTTTTTTTTACTTGACTTACTATGCAATGCATATTATTTTCTATCTAATACATATCTTTTTGATGGGTTTTTTTAAGAACCTTCAAAAGATTTTAAGGAAATTTGTCCTGTTTACCATGACAACGAACACAAGGAGGTTTCTATGAAGAAGTTCTACAAAGGTATGGGGGCTAAGACCACAGCGGCGATGGCTCCAGTCATTGCGCTGCTACTGTGCCTTATCGGTATGGTCGGCGCGGGCGCCGTACAAACAGCAGGCGGCAAAATCGCAATGAAAACACTGGTGTGGGAAAGCCCCCAGGGGCACGAATTGAGCGGCTACCTCTTTGTGCCGCCAAACGCCACCGCCGAAACACCGGCGCCCGCCATTGTGTGCATAGAGGGCTGGTTTAACAACAAGGAAATGCAGGACGCCTATTTTACCGAGTTTGCCCGGCGGGGTTATGTGGTGCTGGCTCTTGATATGCACGGCCACGGCAACAGCGAAAACACGACGCTGGAAGAGCTTTACGATGGCGGCGTGGGCGTGGACGGCGCCGTCGTACTTTTGGATTCGCTGTATTACGTGGACTCCGGCCGCATTGGCGTAACGGGCCACTCCAGCGGCGGCACTGCCAGCAACATGGCCATTGTGATTGACAACGCGCGGGAAAGGCCGCTGATCCGCGCAAACCTGCTGCAAGCGGCGGACTGGAATGACGACACCGGCGCTGACCATAGCGCCGATTTTGGCAACCGCCACATCGGCATCATCGCCAGCCAGTTTGACGACTTTTACTTTGCCTGGTATGAAGAAGACGGTACTCCCATCTCCCTGCCAAAGGATTTCATCGGCACACCCCAGGCAAAGCAATTCCTGAATTTTAATGACAGCCCATTGGGGTTTGACGGTACTCCCGTCTCCAGCCGGTTCTATACCCGCAACTTCGGCGGTGTCACTGCCCAGCGTGTCATCTATACCCCCTATATGATCCACCCCTGGGTTGTTTTTTCCAAAACGGCGGTAGGTCATGGCATAGACTTTTTTGAAACGGTGTTCGGCGCACCGCAGCCGCTGCCCGCCGCAAACCAGGTGTGGCAGTGGAAAACCGTCTTCAACTTTATTGGCTTGTGCGGCTTTTTCATCTTTATGGTAACCTTCACGCTGTACATGCTGCAAACCCCGGCCTTTGCCGGCCTCGCAGCCGCCGGGATGGTAAAACCGGCGCCAAAGCCCACCGGCCAGGGACTGCTTTGGTTCTGGGGCAGCCTGGTGGTGTCGGCGCTCTTCTCCGGCTTCAGCTATCTGTTCATCGTGGCGCGTGTCTATGGCCAGTCCACCGCCTTCTGGCCGCAAACAGGCCCTCTCACCATCAGCGCCTGGGCGGCGGCCTGCGGGGGATTCTCCATCCTCGTCATGGCCCTGTCCTTCCATCTGTACGGCAAAAAGCACGGCATGTCCCTGCGCGAATCCGGTGTACTTATCGGCGTAAAACCATTGCTCAAAACGCTGCTGCTCTCCCTCATCGTCGTTGTGATTACCTTTTCTATCGTCTTCCTTGCGGCATACTTCTTCAAAACAGATTTCCGCGTGTGGGTACTGGCAGTGAAAGCCTTTGGCGCTGACAAGATTGGCATTGCGGTACGCTATTTACCGCTGTTCCTGCTGTACTATATCACCAACTCCGTCACCGTCAACTGCTTCAACTATAACGCGCTGGCAAAACGTGAATGGGTAAATACCGCGGTGATGGGCCTTGGCAACGTCATCGCCGCCATTGTCATTGTCGTCATTCAATACTCTACCTTCTTCACCACCGGCAACCCGTTCTGGTACATGGCGGAGTCCGACCGAATCGGCCCCATTTGGCTGTTCCCTGTTATCGTCATCCTCTTTGGCGCGGCAGTAGTGTCCCGCATCATCTACAAGCGCACCAGAAATCCATACCTTGCCGGTATCATCAACGGGATAATGGTAACACTGATCAGCTGTTCCAACACCACTACCATCCTCGGCTCGGCCAAGGTGGTAACAACTACCTTCTAACCAGAGTCTGATAAAACCCGTCATACAGCATGAATACCTGCCCCATCTCACCGGGGCGGGCGTTTATGAAGAGAATATACTCCGCCCGTAGTTTCAGGGCTTTTCAATAGCTTATTCTTCCAAAAAGAATTATATTATAGGAAAAGAAGGAGCGGAATAAGTGAGCGATTTCAACGCCCCGGAAGATTCCCGGTGGGACAAGAAAAAACCAAAAAAAGACGGGCCCCAGTTTCCCTTTGGCGGTCCTCCCAAGCAGGGGCCGGGCAACAGCCCCCTGGGCGGATGGAAATTCACCATAGGATATGTGCTTATCCTTATTATGGGGATGAGCCTTTTCAATTATGTGTTTCTCAACAGAGTGAACCCTACCATAGATTTTTCCGAATTCAAGACAAAAATAGCGTCCGGCGAGATTAAGCGGGTTGAACTTTCCGACTCGTATTTTACCGGCTACACTACCGAAGCGAGGACCAGGCCCGTGCCCCTGACCCGGCGTTACGCCAGCCAGGAAGAGGCGTTCCGTACTGTTCCAATTAATGACGAGAATTTTGTCAAGTTCATGGACGAAAAAGGCGTTGCCTATTACGCGGTTTCCAGGGAAGGAAGCGCGGTACTCAATATCATTTTCAGCTGGGTGCTGCCCAGCGCGTTTTTTATCTTTATATGGCGCTTTTTTATCAAGCGCCTGGGCAATATGAACGGCAATGTTCTTTCGGTGGGGCAGAACAAGGCGGTGATTGTCGCCGAGGGGGATATTGCCACCAGGTTTAAGGATGTGGCCGGCGTTGACGAGGCCAAGGAAGAACTTGTGGAGGTTGTTGACTTCCTCAAAACCCCCAAAAAGTACACCGACATAGGCGGCAAGATACCCAAGGGCGTGCTTCTTGTCGGGCCTCCGGGAACCGGCAAGACCCTCCTTGCCAGGGCTGTGGCCGGTGAGGCGTCGGTTTCGTTTTTCAGGATGAGCGGCGCCGATTTTGTGGAAATGTTTGTCGGCGTCGGCGCGGCGCGGGTGCGGGATCTTTTCAAACAGGCCAGGGACAAGGCGCCGTGCATTATTTTTATTGACGAGCTTGACGCCATAGGCAAGAGCAGAATCACCAATATGGCCGGAAGCAACGACGAGCGCGAACAGACCCTTAACCAGCTTCTTGTTGAAATGGACGGGTTTGACGCCACGAGCGGCCTCATCATCCTGGCCGCCACAAACCGGCCCGATGTGCTGGACCCGGCGCTGCTCAGGCCCGGCCGCTTTGACCGCCAGGTGCTGGTAGACCGGCCTGACCTCAAGGGCCGTGAGGAAATACTCAAGATACATTCCCGTGATGTAAAGCTCTCTCCCCAGGTGGATCTTGCCGTGGTGTCAAGGATTACCTCAGGGTTTTCGGGCGCGGACCTTGCCAATATCGTAAACGAGGCCGCCCTTCTGGCCGTCAGGTCCGGCAGGAAACTTGTTGAGCAGCAGGATTTCGATGAGGCCATAGAAAAGACCGTCGCGGGCCTGCAAAAGAAAACCAGGGTGCTTAAACCGGAAGAGCGCAGGCTCACCGCCTATCATGAGACCGGTCATGCCCTGGTCGCCGCTCTTACACCTAATGCCGACCCGGTTCAGAAAATTTCGATAATTCCCCGTGGCTTTGCCCTTGGCTATACCCTGCAAATGCCTGTTGAGGACCGGTATACCGTTACCCAGTCCGATTTACTGGGAAAAATAGACATACTCCTCGGCGGCCGCATTGCCGAAGAAATGATAACCGGCGAATATTCCACCGGGGCGGCAAGCGACCTTACCAAGGCCACCGACATAGCGCGGAAGATGATCACCGACTACGGCATGTCGAGCCGCTTTAAACATGTGGCCCTGACCTCCCGGGGCGTTCCCGGCGGTGAACGGCAGGAACCGCTCTTTCAGCGGGAGTATTCAGAGGCGACCCAGCAGTACATAGATGAGGAAATCGCCCATATTGTGGAACAGCGCTACGCGGCGGTTAAAGCCACGCTCACCGAAAAAAAGGAACTCCTTGACAAGGTCTCAGCCGTACTGCTTGAGAAGGAAACCCTTGACGAAAAGGAATTCAAGGCCCTTTTGGAGGGGGCCCTGTAGGGCTGCCCCGCAGGGCGTCATTCGTCAGACTCAAGATACCTGGTCTTGAGTTCATGCACCGATTTGATCAGGGTATCCGAAAAATCGTCAATATAGTCTGAAAGCCGGTCAACTTCTTCCTGCTTCAGCTTGACATCGGGGAGGAACAGCTCATGGGGCTCTATTCCCAGGGCCTCAGTGAGTTTTTCCATTGTCTTGGGCGAGACCCATTTCTTGCTGTTTTCAATATCATTGACAAAATTATGGGTCAGATCAGCCTTGTTGGCCAGGGCCAGTTGGGACAGGTCCCGCCGGCTTCTGATACGCCTCAGGTTCAGGCTGAATAATCTTCGAATATCTTGTTCAGTCATGCCGCCTCTTACAACATATTCTCCACTCTATCCGCCATTTACACAAATAGCTGCCGGAAGGATTAGCGTGTCTCCCTTGGAGGGTAGTTTGATATACGGTAAAGGCCCAAAAATTATGACAGGTGAAAACAGCTAACGGTGTGCTTCAATGGAAAGTCCGCCAAGGAGGAGGAGTTCGGGGCGGTATTCAAAGTGCATGGTATCAAAGAAAGTCCATTTGCCGCCCCAGACAAAGCCGTAGGCTTCAAAAGCCTTTATCACCGCCTCCGGGGGATGGAAACGCCTGCTGTAGGGAACGGCCCACCATTCGGGGCTGCGCTCCGCCGCCCAGAGCCAATAGGTTTCCAGGCCCCCCAGCGAGCGGGGAAGCAGATCAATGGCCGCGCCGTAGGCGTGAAAGCTCCGTGACTGGGTATCGGCGATGGTGCGCCAGTTCCAGCCGGTGAGGGTCTCAAGGCTGCTGATCCAGCGCCGCACTTCGGCGCTGGTTTCCGCCGCTTCCCGGATTCTTTCTTCCACAAGGCTGAGTTCTTCGAGTATTGAATAATGAACCAGGACCGAATGGCCCAGGAAGCGCAGGGACTTGACCCGTTCATA
>JAISCK010000175.1 GCA_031265635.1 Spirochaetaceae bacterium | reverse complement strand
CTGTCGGCCTGCCGTATCTCCCCCGCGTCAAGGGAAACGGCTTCCTTGACGCCCTGCCGTACCGCGTAGATTCTCTGGAGGCTTGTGTCTTCCCCGGACAGGGATAAATCAACCGAAGGGGTAAACACAAAGGACTCCGCGCGGTCACCGGTATTGGCCAGCGTATAATCCACGCTGAACACGTCCTTTTTAAGCCGGTAGGTCTTTTCAATTTCTATGGAACCATAGGGGCCTTTTCCCGGAGGCAGTTTGAAAGAAGCCTCAAGTTTTACCCTGTGCATGGAAAGAAGGTCGTAGGTTTCCCCGGCGCAGAAACGGGAGGCAGCGAAGTTTCCCTCAAGCACGTCCTTGAGCGCCGTATCCGGGGAGACAAGGCGGTCCATAAAGGCGGAACGGCGGCCCGAGTCAAGGACCGTGTCTTCTTCCACATAGTCCTCCCTGCGCCGCGAAAGCGTATCAAGGTAGTTCCAGGTTTTGGGCAGGTAATCAAGCTCAAAGAGGACAGCCCCCCGCGCCTTTACATAACCGTTGACATTCCGGCTCTGAAAGAGAAATTCCTTTTCGCCGTCAAGGTCAAAGTCAAAAGCCTGCAGGGAGGGAATAAAATCCCCCCGTTCCCTAGTGATGCGCTCCGCGCCGAGGAGGGAGCGGTACACGGCCTTGCGGATGCCGCTGCTGTAAAGGCCGCCGTTTCCCGAATGGCAGAATACGTCGGCGCCCTGGGCCTTCCAGAGTTCCTCCCTGGCGGCGCGCTTCCGCGATTTGTCTCCCCTGAGCTGATTGATGAGGACTCCGGTATATATCATTTTTGAATATACGTTGTTCGCTTCGGGATATTTTATGAGGAAGTTCTTTTCCGTCGTGGCCGGGAAAAAAACTTTTTTGGACGGCTCCGGATTTTTAAGGCTCCTTCCGGGCGTGGTAAAGACAACACGTTCCTTCCATTCGGTGAGGGTCTCAAAAAAACGCTGGAGCGAAAATTCGTTTGACTCGCCCTCCTCCGAGCGGTAAAAGCCGTCGGGAAACACGCAGATCAGGCCGCCGGAGGGCCGTGACAGTTCCTTTGAAAGCTGGGCCAGAGCCGCCCCGGCTTCCATCTCCGCGAATAAACGGGAAAGGCGGAGCGAAAGGGGAAAAAGGGTTATGAGCTTTCCCTGGTCCTCTGAAATACAGGGGCAAAAGAAATCCCTGATACCCGAATCCTTAAAAAGTTTTTCCTCAGCGAAGACATAACTCATCCCGGCGGTGTTGAGGGGCACGGCAAGGGCATTGTCCCAGCCAAGACCGGACAGCCAGCATCCCAGGGGCCTCTTGCCGAACTGCTTCCGTATATAGGTAGTCAGCATCTCAATCTGGCCTATCTTGTCCGAAAGGGAAAGGAGGGGCATCATGGGCTCGTAAAATCCGCCGCCTATAAGCTCCACCTGTTTGCGGGTGATAAGATCGTCAAGGAGCATGATGAATTCCGAGTGGTTCCGCTCCAGCCAGGAGAGCAGCGTACCCGAATAGTGGAGCGCGGCAGGTATGTCGGGAAACCTGTACAAGGTAGTGACAAAAGGTTTAATTTTTTTTGTATAGGCTTCTTCAAAGTCCCCATGATCAGAACCATAAGGAATATGATTATGGGAGCCTAGAATAACGCGTACAGTACCCGCCATGCGATTTATACCGGAGCCTCTATTTTAGACTACTTTTCCCGTTCTGAAAAGGGGCGTTTACATTAAAAGAAACCGATGGCGCCCAAAAGCAGCGCCGCGGCCGAGGAGAAAATCAGGGAGAGAAAACCTATTGAAATGAGGAGCAGGGCTCTGCCCCGGAGGCGGGGAGGCACGGCCTCAAGCATCGAGCGCTTCCCGATTTCCCGTATGGTAAGGAGCGAAAAGAGCAGCCCTAAAGAAAACCCCAGGGCCAGCACCGCCGCTTCCGCAAAAGACGAGGCAAGGGTGAGGGTCAGGCAGGACGCCACCAGGGAAAGGCCGCTTTGGGTATGGTCCTCCCCGGAGCTTTCCCGCGGCGGGAAAAAACGTTTCAGCACAGTACTGTACAGACAGTGGGACAGCACCGCCAGGGGAAGTATAAGCACATTGCCCGTAAAACCCGCCGCCAGAGGTATGGCCAGATAAAAAACCACGATCCAGACCGTCATCACCGAACAAAAGAGAACAAGGGCGCGGAAGGCGAAAAACCCCAGGGTGGCATTTCCCGCGCGGTCCAGGGAACCGAGGTCAAGGGCGAACTGGAAAACAAGATTCGACGACAGGGCTGCAAAAAGGGCAAGGGAAAAGTACAGTCCCACGCTACGCTCCTCCGCCTGAGTTTTCGTTCCGTATTTTACGGAACAGGACCACGGCATAGCCCAGCAGTATACAGCCTCCGGCGGAAGTGCTGACAAGACGCGGGAAATACGGGTTTTTTTGATCCGCGAAAGCCCATTCTATGATGCCCCGGCTCCCCGGAACGGAAAGGGCGCCGTACGCGAGGGGTTCCCGGACAAGGGCGAATCCCGTGATAAGGCCGCCCAGTATCAGGGCTTCCAGTACGGCTTCGTAAAGCCCGTCGTCAGGTTCCAGGGTATCGAAATTCTTGCTCACCGAAGTACCGATAAATGAAACGGGAACCAAAAGTATGACGATATTCAGTTCAAGAACAAGAAGGGGCGAGACCAGGGAAAGAATAAGAGCGAAAGTTCCCGAAAAGAAACCGGCGATAAATATCAACACCAGGTATCTGCCGGCACGGGGTATGATTTTTTTCGCGCAGAGGGATACCACAGCGCTGAGTACATAGATGAAGATCAGGGCAAGCGCCGTTATCAGGGCAAAGGCCAGACGCGGCGAAGAGAGAATGAGCAGGGCGCCGCTTGAAAGGGAAACCAGGGGGCCCTGGGTGCCCCAGAAGGGATGGTTTTCAGAATAGTTACTCATCGCGTTGTTCCTTTGATTCAAGGCTGCGCCGGTATATTCCCAGCACAGCGGGAGGCATGGTATCGAGCACTCTGGCGCTGTGGCCGTTCAGGGGTATGATTTCGGTAACTTTTCCGTCCTCCGATACCGCGGCCAGGCATGAGGCGGGAACCCCGCCCGAAAAAACGGAAAATACCGCCGCCCTGCCGTCTTCCATTTCGTACCACCGGGCAAAGGCCCCTGAAAACGCGGCAGGTCTTTTTTCATCCTGAATTTTCCGTATCCGCCTGGGATCGTTTGCCTCGGCCAGGGCCCGGTTCACCGTCTGAATAAAACGCGCCTCCCTCGGAGCGCCGGTAAAAAACCAGAGAAGCGCGCTGAGCAGCAGTATGCCCCCTATCCACGCGGCTATGATGCCCCATTCCTTTACGGGGCCGGAGGGGGTGGCGTTATTGCTCATCGGCGCTCCTCCGTTTTTCAAAGAAGAACCGGTTTTCAGCGCCCCGTACCAGGGGGACCAGGGCGTTTACCAGGGCCACGGCAAAAAAGGCCCCGTAAGCCTCCCCGCCGGGATACCTGAAGATAAAGCTGAAAAGCGCGGCCAGGACAGATACGGCGGCGGCGCCAACGCCCGATTTGGGCCCGGTCGCCGGGTCGGCAAGGAGTATGAAGGCGGCGGCAAGGGTTCCCCCGGTACACAGGCCGAACAGCACATCGCCGCCTCCTGAAAATCCGCCGTAGGGAAGGGCCCCGAAAAGGCGTATCAAAAGGCCGTACGCAACAAGGTATATCGCCGGCATCCAGAAGCGGCTTATCTGGGCCGCTGTAATAAGCACGGTTGCCGAGGCGAGGGCAAAAAGCCCCCGGTCGGCGACGACCGCCGGGCCGTCAAAGCAAAAGAGCTGCACATAGCCTTCGGGAAGAGTCGCCCTGAAAAAAGAAAAAACCGTTGAGTTGAGGAGGCCCGTCAGCATGCCGTCGAATTTTCCCGCACTATACCCGGCGAGTTTTATGATCCCCATAGGGGAGCCCACAGGGGAGCCCTCCGGATCAGCATAGCCCCTTGCCAGGGCGCCTGAAAGGTGCTACAGGGCCGAACCTTCAATATTTTGGGGATAAAGAAAGCCGAATGAAAAGCGTATAAAGAGCCAGCCCCCCAGGGCGGGATTGAGCCAGTTTGATCCGAGGCCCCCGAAACTGTGTTTGACAACGGCAATGGCAAAGGCCGCGCCCAGGGCCGGGATCAGGGGGGGCAGCGTATTGGGCAGAAGCAGGGTGAGTATCAGGGCGGTCGCCGCGGCGCTGCCGTCAAGAAGGGTCATGGTTTTTTTCCGCATGTTGATGAGGAATTCGGTTCCGAGGGCCGCGGCAAGGGTCGCCAAGGCCGTATAAAGCGAATGAAACCCGTCGGTCAGCGAGGACTGCAGTATCACCGCGAAGACGCAGATATTAAGCAGCCACATCCGCCACCGGGTCGAACGGGAAAGATTTATCTGGGGTTCCAGAGCCGTAAGGATATGATCTTTCACGCTAACGCTCCCTTCCCGCCATGTCCCGTATGGAAGCGCTTAAAGTTATGCGGGAAGGGCACACCAGATCACAGCAGCCACAGCTATGGCAGACGCCCGTTGATTCGGCCATAACCATGCCGAGTTTTGAGGCTTTGTAGAGGGCCTCGGGGTCAAGCCCCACGGGGCATACCGCGCGGCATTCGCCGCAGCCTATACAGCCGGCCCCCGGCAGGCTGCTCCTGTGTTTTTCGAGAAGGGCGAAAACCGCGAAGCTCGTTTTAATCACCGGCTCATCAAGATCCGCCACGGGCTTCCCCGAAAGGGGCGAACCTGTGGCTATGCAGCCCGGTATTCCGGCAAAGCCGCCGCACTGGTCAAAAAGCTCGCCTATTCTCGTTCCTATTCTTACCTTGAGTACCCTGGGTCGCTTTACCGCCGAACCGCCCACCGCCACATAACGCTCCAGTATGGGTTTCTTGAGCTTCACCGCGTCAAACACGGCGGCCAGGGTAGCCGGGCCGAGGGTCAAAAGGCCGCCCAGCTCAAGGCCCTCTTTTTTTTCAAACTGCCTGAGCGCGTATTCAAGCTCCCGCTGGTTATGCTGGGGATAACGGTCGCCCACAACCATTACGCTTACCGGTATCCCGAAGGAACCGGCCTTTTCGGTAAAGCTCGCGGCAAGATCTTCCTCGCCCTGGGAAACCACAAAGACTATTCTGCCGGCCATGGCCGCGCGGGCAACAATGACGCTCCCCTCGGCGACCCGGTCAAGCTTTTCGTGAACCAGGACATAATCGGCGGCAAGCCAGGGATCGTCAAAAACACAGCGCACCACGACGCTCAGATGACTGCCCCTGCGGGCGGCGATAAGGTCGGAGACCGGGATGCCGCTCCCTTCCATCTCCACAATGCCGTACTGGGAAATGACGCGCTGTATCTCCGGGGCGCTGAGGCTGGTCCAGGGAAAAACCTCCTCCCTCCTGCCGAGCTTTTCAAAAGCCCCGGCAAGATGAATCACCAGGGCCTCGTTGACCGTGTCATCGGCACCCTTCCAGGACACAAAACGCAGCACCCGGCCGGGAACCGTCGCGTGGACATTGGCCGAGCCGCGCCCCTGGCCCCTTCCTACGAGCATGCCCTCGGTAACCCTTTCCCCGGAGGTAACCACGGGGTAGGCTTTGTGGCCCGAATGCTGAATCAGGGGTATCACCGAAAGGGACGGGAGAAAGGCCGTCGTATAGTCATCACGGGGAGGCACGGAATGATCTTCGTATTTTATCCCGCCCCGGGAAAAAGAATAAATTTTCACGCCGCGATCCGCCTGTCGCTGTACCGGGCCGAAACAGCCGGTCCCGTACCGCGCCTGCCCCGCAAAAACCACGCGGGAAGGAGCAGGGCGCAGAGACCCGCTGTCCAGAGCAGGCCGGGTAACACGGCGGGAGCGGCGGCGGGATTTTCAAAAAGGGTAAAAAGCGCCGTATCCTCAGCGGTAATACGGGGCATCGCGGCATCGCGGGGCAGGGCGGTAAAAGCGCCTATAAGACCGTCGCCGTCAAGAGTATAGACAGCGTAGCCCTCCCCTGGCGCGCCCAGGAACGGATCTAAAGGCGCGCCCGAAGGCGAACCCAAAGGCCTGTAGGAAAAATCCTTCTGAAAAGCCAGGTGCCTCTCAAAATCGGCCCTGGTAACGGAAATCTTTCTTTGCATCTCATTACTATCGTAAAGGTTTACACCCCGAAAGAAAAGGGGAAAGGCAAAAACAAGCGCCGCGCCCAGGGCAAAAGGAAGCAGTATGGGGAAACTTTTGCGGAAAAGCCCCTGTTCGGGAATTATGGAAAGGGGAATAAAGCGTTTATGCCCCAGATGCCGCGCCAGGGCCTTTTTACGCCAGGGCGAAAGCCACGCGAGAAACAGTGAAAGGGGAAGGACGGGGAACACGGGGAGCGGAATCCCGCCGGCGAAAAAAAGGCCGGCCCAGAGCAGGACAAGCAGCGCCGAAGCCGCCAGACGTTTTACGGAAAACGCCGCCCATTCTTCCATGACCGGGGCAAGGAGGTCAAATATGAGGCAGAGCAGGGCCGCAAGGACAAACCCCTGAGGGCCGAACCAGGAGAGAACCCCCAGGAGGGGAAGGGCAAAAACAAAAACCGGCCGGAACAGAAAAAGCATAAGCAGCGACGCCAGGGCAAAAACAACCAGGGGGAAAACCAGGGGCCGGGAAAAACCTCCCGCTTCAAAATTATGGGGAATGTCCGCCAGCGCCGATGAAATTTTTTTTCCGAGAGCCGCGCCCCTGGGGAAAAAAAGCAGCCGCGCTTCGCTGTCCGTAAAGGCGGAGCGGAGTTTCTCGGCATAGCCGTCATCACGGGGATCGCGGCTGTCAATACGCTCCCTGTACCGGTCAAGGGGAACAGCCTCTATCCCGCCAAAAGCGTCGTAAAAAACCCGCTGGCCCGATTCGGAAATCACCGGCGCTATACCCCCCCCGTCAAGCAGGGAGCGCAGGAACCTGTCGCTGTACGACAGGTCAACCCGCAGCACGCCGTAGGAAGACCCGGTTTTGGGCATAACCCTGTACACAAGGAAACCAAAACCCAGAGCAAGAACAAGGGCAACGAGGCTGCATAGTACCGTGGGCTTTTCTGTAATCATGAACAATCCCTAGAGCTTGGCAAACGCCGCGGCAATAAAAATACCCAGGAGGGCCCCCACCACAACCTCAAGGGGCGTATGGCCGTGAATTTCCTTGATGGGGTGGTATTCAATATTGAATTTCTCGGCGACGCTCTTGCCCAGAAGGTTCAGGGACCGGGCCTGGAGCCCCGACGAGCGGCGCACGCCTACCGCGTCGCGTATGATTATCAAGGCAAAAAAAAAGGTAATAACAAATAAATTTGAACCTATGCCTTCCCGGAAAGCCGCCATTGACGCCATGGCGGAAACCATGGCCGCGTGGCTTGAGGGCATACCCCCGGTACGCCAGATGAGGGTCTGGATAATATCACGGAGCCTGCTCCGCTTTGTTCCCAGGATGATAATGATTGTTTTAAGCAGTTGGGCGAAAAACCAGCTTGAAACCGACGCCAGAAAGATCTGATTTTCAAAAAAAGCCTTCAGCGCCTGTCCTGTTACCAATACCGACATCACCTAACCATCACCCGGCAGCCCCCCCTTTGTCAAGCCTGTATGAATGGAGTA
>JAISCK010000096.1 GCA_031265635.1 Spirochaetaceae bacterium | reverse complement strand
GGAAAGAGCGCCCCCCTCTTGCTATTCGGTGAGGATTTCGGTGCGGTCCCTGAATATGGCTATCGTGTGTTCCCAGTGGGCGGAGAGTTTTCTGTCGGCGGTAACCACGGTCCATTCGTCGTCCAGGATTTCCACATCTCCGGCGCCCAGGTTGATCATGGGTTCTATGGCGATGACAAAGCCCTCGGTCATGCGGGGGTTGGGGCCGTGGGCATAATTGGGGACCTGGGGGTCTTCGTGGAGTTCGAGGCCCACGCCGTGGCCGCAGAACTGGTGTACTACGCCATAACCCGCGTCCCTGGCATGGCCGTAAATGGCCCTGGATATCTGGAGTATGCGGTTTCCCGCTTTGGCCGCCTCTATGCCCCGGTACAGGCATTCCCTGGTGACGGTATTGAGACGGCGGGCTTCGTCGCTCACCTTTCCCGCCTCTATGGTGAGGGCCTGGTCGCTGATGAAGCCGCCCAGGTCTATGCCGCTGTCTATGGAGACCAGGTCGCCTTCGGCTATGCGCCGCTTTGAGGGTATGCCGTGTATCACTTCCTCGTTGATGGATATGCACAGGGCGGCGGGAAAGGGGTTTTTCGGGCTGCCGTACCCGAGAAAGGCGGGCTTGCCGCCGGCTTTTTTTATCCAGTCTTGGGCCCACTGGTCAAGTTCGATGGTGGCGACGCCCGGTTTTACCAGGGGAACGAGTTCTTTGTACATGGCGCTGAGAAGCCTGCAGGAAACCCGTATACCGTCGATCTGCTTCTCGTTTTTAAGGCGTATCATGGCTTTGATTCTTACACATTAAGGGCGCGTCTGAGAAGCACCGTATTGGGGAGCCGGGGATCGTATTTCAGGGCCTTCCGGAGCAGCTCGCCCGCCGCCTCTTTTTCGCCCATGCGGAGGAGGGTTTCGCAGAGGGAGCGCATCCACCGGGCCTCATCGCCCCGGGGAAAGCCCAGGCCGAGAAGGGAGCGCAGGGCTTCGGCATAGGCGGGACCGTCCAGGGCGCTTTTGAGCTTGAGGCGCACCAGGTCCTTGAGGAAACTTTCTACTTCACCCATAAAATGGCGGAAATAGGGCTTTTGCCTTTCTTCCCGGACAAGGGCGACGAGGAGGCCAAAGGCTTCGGGGCCGCGGTCCCGCTTGTCGAGTTCCTCGGCAAGGATGAAGGCGCAGTCCATCCAGTCCTCCCGGTCAAGGTAGTCCCGCAGGGGAAAATCAGGGCCGCCCTGGGCGTCCCAGACAGCGATGGCTTCTTCTTCTTCAAAATGAAAAAGGTCGAAAAACACCAGTTTGGCCAGGCTTGCGGGGTTGTTTTGTTCCTTGAGGAATTCCCGGTAGTCAAAACGAAAGGTTTTGGCGAAGCGGCGGGAGGCCCGGTCATAGGCTTCCCGCCTTTCGCTGTCCAGAAGGGTCTTGTAGGCGGCAAGGAGGCGGCGCATGGCCTCTTCCCCGCCGGCTTTTCCGGCGCTGTCGGGGTGTGTTTTTTTCGCCCTTTCCCTGAAGGCTTTTTTTATTTCTTCCGCGGAGGCGTTTTCGGCTACGCCAAGGATGGAATAATAGTTTTGCACGGAGGCTCCTAGGCGCCTATGCGTTTACCCAGGGCCTCGGCCTGGGCGGGGCCCAGAACAAAATCACTCCAGTTGACAATGAT
The DNA here is from genome assembly GCA_031265635.1 of Spirochaetaceae bacterium. Taxonomy (GTDB): domain Bacteria; phylum Spirochaetota; class Spirochaetia; order Treponematales; family Breznakiellaceae; genus JAIRTD01. The sequence goes on along the minus strand of JAISCK010000096.1, from coordinate 2,882 downwards.
TCCTTCTTTTTCCATCAGGGCCATGAGACGGGAAAGGGCCCGCGAACTGAAAAGGCCCTTCTTTTTTATAAAAGCCGCTCCCTTCTTCCGGCCCAGAGAGTATGAAAAGGCGGCCCGCGCCGAATCGGGGATTTTCCCGCTCAAAAACGAAAGGGGCTCGGAGAGGAAGACAAGGTAATCATAGCCCGGAAGGCGTTCCAGACCGCCGTTGTCCAGTACATCGGCCCGGTGGCCCATGGATTCCATGCCCCGCGCCAGAGAGGCCGCCAGGAGGGGGTCTCCCGCCGTATGCTTCCCCGCGGGAAAAACAACAAGGGCGATTCTCATTGCCGCGCTTCCCTGGTATGGAACAGCATAGGCGTCTCAGGCCTGTTTGTAGAGCTGGTCAACGGAGGGTTCCTTGACCAGGAGCACCGAACATTTGGCGTTTACCATGATTTCCCGGTGGGCGTGGACTATGATGTCCCTGGAATTCCGGTCCCTTTCCCAGCCTCCCAAAATTATGAGGTCCGCGTTCTTTTCGCCGGCAGCGCTGAGTATCTCGGTATACACCGCCCCCCGGCGCATTTCCCTTTCAATCTTGACCCCCTTGGCCCTTGCCAGTTCTTCCACAAAGGAAAGATAGCGCTCGCCGTTGGCCTCAAGACTCTTTTCGTATTCCTGGCTTTCTTCCTGTATAAAAATTTTGCTTAAAGTAAGCTGCCGTATTGTCGCCGTATCCACCACATAAACCGCCGAAAGATGGCAGCGGTACAGCTTTGCCATGATAATCGCGTATTTTGCCGCTGAAACGGAAGCGTCTGAACCAGAGACAGCCACAACGATCCTGGAGATAAGGGGTTTCATCATTCTTTACCGGCCTTCCTTTTAAGCAGCTTGGCGGAGAAGAAGGCGTCTCTGTCCTTCTCCTCGAGGGCCGCTTCTATGTATTTTTTTGTTTCCCTGGCTGTGGGAATGACCATTTTTTCCAGGGCATTCACCCGCCGCTGCGTCTTGCGCAGTTCCCGGGCCAGTGTCCAGACTATGGTTCTGAGCGCGGCAAGTTCAGTAAGAATCCGCAGCAACTCAAAGAATTCTAACACGGTTTCGTCACATTCCGCAAATGAATTCGCCGGAGAATACTTTAATTCCGCCCGGGGAAGTTTTACTTCCAGCGCCGGCAGGGTAAGCCCGGCCAGGCTGACCCTTTTTTCCCGGATATCAAAGCTGTACCGTATGTTCCGGGAAATACTGGCGGCCCTTTCGCGGCCCGCCGTTATGAGCATACGCTTGAAGGCCGGATATGCCGTGGCTATGCGCTTGTCCAGGTCCCGCTCAAGGAGCTTTACCTGTTCCACATGGCGCATAAGCTCCATGACGAGTATTTCCCGCTTCTGCTCAAGGAGTTCATAGCCTTCTTCGGCTGTGGCAAGCCTTTCCCTTACCCTGAGGAGATTACTCTTTGTGGGGGCAACGGATTCCCTGGCCATGCCCTGCTCCTTTCAGAACGGCGCCGATTTCCTGTTCGCTTAAACGGGTAATGGCGGCTATGTCTTTGGCGGTCATTCCATGTTCAGCCATTTGGAGGATTATGTCTTCCCGGCCTTCCCGGCGGGCCCCCTGCATACGGGAATAGTCATCCCGCTGGGCTTTTAGCCGGGCTTCGTAGATCATCCGGTTCGCCTCGTCTTCGCTCATCGCCTGTAACTTGCAATACGCTTCGTTAATTACGGGGTTCTTTTCCGCAAGCATCTTAAATTCCTCCTCTTGTTCCGCCTTTAAAAAACGCAGCCAGTCCATCAGTTTGCTGTCTTCATCCGCGGGCAGCCGCTCCAGGTTCAGTACGTTTATCTCCATAAGCTCGTTAAAGGGGAAATATTCATCCTTTTCCAACATCCTGAACACCGTATGGCAGCGCCGGGTTTCCGGGATGAAATCGTAATCCGTTATAACAATAGAAATGGCCTGTTTGAGTTCGCTGTAATGGCCGCCCGTGCCAATCTGCTCGGTTATCATGTTCGACAGATAGTAGCTTATCCGGGAACGCATCTCCGGCATATCGGAGATTTGTATCTCGATGTCGATGGATTTTCCGCTTGCGGTGCGTACTTTTACATCCAGGATTTCCAGCTTGTCGCCCGAGAATTCCCGCTTGAGGTGGGGGTCCACAATACTTACTTCCTCGAATTCCTCCTGCGCCAGGTCGGGCAGGACCGCCTTGAGAAAGTCGGTAAGGATATTCTTGCTGCGCTGGTCGCCAAAAAGGAGTTTGAAGGCAAAATCTACCTTGGGAAGCATGATGGTCATAGTTGAAAGTATACAGGAAGTATAGGGGAAAGACAAACCCGCCAGCGGCAGGGATGGGCGATTCTCAGTTTCAAGGAATGTGGACGTATGATGAATTGCGGACACTCATAGGCAAGAAGGGAGAGCCAAAAAATCACCCGGCCTTTTGAGGGGCCGGGCTCGGCAGAGGGGGCAACAACGCCGCCTCCTCATGTGGCCGGTTAAGTTTCCCTAACCATGCTAACTGTACTTCATTACCGGCACGCTGTCAACGCGATTTCGGTGTTTTTCCGGCACTATCTGCGTCCCCGGAAAAGCCAAAAGCCCTCCCAGGCCGGATTATGGCCCTGATAACAGCTTCGGCGCGGGCTACCAGGCCCATCTTATCAACCGGGGGACATAGGTAAGCGGGCATTATTACCTTGCCATATCCGCGTTACCGTGGTATCCTGTCCGTAAACGTATTCTAACTAAAGGAACGGTTTATGAAAAACAGGCTTTCAGGTTTGAGTATCTTTACCCCCCCCCCCCCCGATAGGTTTACTAGGAATTACCGCCGCCTAACCATTGCCGCCCTCGCGTGCCTCCTCGTCGCTTCCTGCGATATGTTCAGCATG
>JAISCK010000243.1 GCA_031265635.1 Spirochaetaceae bacterium | reverse complement strand
TCCGGTTATAAGCTCAACCGCGTCTACCTGATAAAAATCATAGTTGGTATTCTGCGCATAAAACCTCCTAAAATCCCTGCCGTTGGGAACGGTAACAGATTTCCAGTGGGCATAGTAGGTTATATCCGCCTCGGGCGGTTCCATTATGGTTCCGGCTTTGTATACGAAACCGGTATTTTGCCCGGTACGCCAGCCGCCAAGGACATAGCGGGAACCGGATTCACCATCTTTTTCCATATTCCCCATATCCGGCATGGAAAAAGGCGTACCGGCGGGGATACGCAACACTGAGGGCGGCGTTCCGCTGCTAGCGCCGTTCTGATCAAAGGTAATAGTATAATAGCGTACATTATCCATAGGCGACGCACAGGAAAAAAGAATCAGGAATACAAGCGGCACACTTAAAAGGTATTTGTTCATAAATCCCCCTTATAAGATATATAGTATCACACAACAACAAAAACATCCGTAAAATTCCTGAAACCATCTGCGGAATATACGGATCGTTACCGCGCCGGAATGAGCCGCGAAACCGCGTACAGGCGGGTCTAGCGCGGGCCTGAACGTATGGGTCTCAGGTCGGCCTCACTGACCAGGGCGGGATCGTCAATGCCCAGGGGGAGTTCCCTGCCTTCCTCTGGTTCCACCTCTTCTTCTTCAAACGGTTCGGCCTCATAGGCGGATTCCTCGCCGGGATTCCGATCGTTCTCAAGACGCACCGAGATGACCTTGGTAACTCCCGATTCTTCCATAGTAACGCCCAGGAGGGTTCCCGCCCCGGTAACGGTTTTCTTGTTATGGGTAATCACGATGAACTGGCTTGAGCTGCCGAATTCCCGCAGGAGCTGCACAAAACGGAGTACATTCTGCTCGTCCAGGGCGGCGTCGATTTCGTCGAGGAGGCAGAACGGCGAAGGCTTGACCATATAGGTGGCAAAGAGCAGGGCCACGGCGGTCATGGATTTTTCGCCTCCCGAAAGGAGGGTGATGTTTTCCAGCTTTTTGCCCGGAGGCTGGGCGTAAATTTCTATGCCAGACTCAAGTACGTGGTTTGGGTCCTGGAGCCTGAGTTCGGCGCGGCCGCCGCCGAAAAGACGGCGGAACATATTGTGAAAATTCTTTTTTACTTTATTGTAGGTTGCGATAAAACGTTCCGATGATTCGGCCCTGCCTTCGGCGGCAATGCGTTCAAGGTTATCCCTGGCCTTGACCAGATCGGCAAGCTGGCCTGAAAGAAAATCATAGCGTTCTTTGGTTTCGGCGAATTCCTCCGGGGCCATGAGGTTTACCGAACCGAGGTCCTTTATGGAATTCCGTGCGCGGGCGAGTTTTTCCCTGAGTTCGGGCGCCGTATCGGTAATGGTAAAGGTGCGTTCCTCAAATTCCATAAGATCACGGGAATGGGTCTCCCTGAAGTTGTCCTCGATGTTTCGTATCTCGGTCTCTGTCTGGACAAGCGTAAGGTGAATTTTTTCAAGGCTCATCTGAATCCGCTCAAGATCGGCGCGACGCTTTTTGATGGTTTCCTGCTTACCCGCGACATCGCCGTTTTTCCTGGCTATATCCTGTTCGAGCTTTTCAAGCTCCCCGGTAAGCTTTATGCCCCGCGCTTCAATCTCCCTGACTTCTTCTTCAATATCGGCGACGCGCCCAGTGAGTTCCTCCTCCCGTTTGCGGCCTGAAAAGAGTTCGTCAAGAATGGTTTTAAGCAGGGACTCCTGACCGGAAAGTTCACGGCGTATGAGCCGCGCCTGTTCCCCGGCGGCCTGGGCCTGGGTTGCCATGCGCACCTGGCTTACCCTGAGTTCCTCAAGGGTAGAACGGTATTCGCCTATCTTGATGTTGAGGTTTTCAATGTCTCCGCGCAGCGTCTCTATGCGCCCGCGCCTTTCGGCTTCCCGCTCCCTGGTCTCCCGTATTTTGGCGTCCAGCGCCCGTTTTTTGGTGATGATGCCCTGGGGGGCGAGGAATTCGTCGATAAAGGCCGGCGTACTTTTGCGGTAACGGGCAAAGAGTTCCGCAATCTTTTCGCTGTGGGCCTCCGCCGAGGAAAGGGCGTTGACAAGGCCATCCGCTATACGCTTGAGTTCCGCCGCGTCGGGAAGGGCGCCGCCTTCTCCGGCCCGGCCCGCCGCGTCGGCAAGGTCCCGGGTCAGGGCGCCCCTGCCTGAAAGTATGGTTTTAAGCCTGCCCAGGGTCTGGTCAAGTTCGGCCTCAAGGCTCCGGCGTTCCGACGCCGAATAGCCGGCCTCCCTGAGCCCCGAATCCAGGGCGGCCACAATGTCGTCGGTGATTTCTTCCAGGGCCTTTTCGTGGCCGGAACGTTCCAGGGCGGCGGTTTTTATGTCGTCCTCAGCCCCGCGTACCCCCGCTTCATTCTCGCCTATGCTGGCCGAGGCAAGCTGTATGTTTTCTTCAAAGGAACGTATGTTTTTTCCTATGTCTTCGGCCTTTTTCAGAAGGTCCCGGACCTCGGCGTCCTGTTCCCCGGCGTCTCCGCTGAGTTCCTCTATCTTGATTCTCGCGGCCCGTTCCCTGGCTTCATTCTGCTGTATCTTGCTCCGGCTTTCGGCAAGCTGTTCGGCAAGGAGCCTTGCTTCTTTTTCCCTGGCGTTCTTTTCCAGGGCAAGACCGTAGATGTTCTTCTGGCACTCGACAAGCTCCGCTTCCATTGAATTGACCACATCCATATTCTCCGCAAGGGAACGGTTTTCCGCTTCCATGTCGGCCTGTATGGCATCCCGCTCAAGGCCGGCCTTTTTAAGGTCTCCGGCGCACCTGTCTTTTTCGTAGCGGAACTGCTTGAGCTTGAGGAGCTGTATATCAAGTTCATAATTGAAAATTTCATCCTTGAGGGAACGGTACTTGACGGTCTTGTCAGCCTGTACCTTGAGGACATCGTAGGAACGTTTGACCTCCTCCAGTATGTTTTCAACCTGGCGCATATTTTCTTCGGTCTTTTGGAGCTTTCTTTCGTCCTCGGCGATCTTTACCTTGTACTTGGTGATGCCCGCGGCCTCCTCAAAAAGATAGCGCCGTTCTTCGGGCTTTGACGAAAGGACCTGGTCTATTTTGCCCTGCTCCATCACCGAGTAGGCGGCCTTGCCCACGCCGGTATCCCAGAAAAGTTCCCTGATCTCCTTGAGCCGCACCGGGTTGGCGTTGATATAGTATTCGCTTTCTCCTGAACGGTAGAGCCGTCGCTTTATCGCAACTTCGCTCGTATCCAGGGGAAGCAGCCCCTCTTCGTTGACCAGAGTCAGGGTAACCTCGGCCACATTGAGGGGCTTACGGTCCTCGGTTCCGTTAAAAATAACATCTTCCATTTTTTCGGCCCGCAGGGACCTGCTGGCCTGTTCGCCCAGAACCCATTTGATGGCGTCCACCACATTGGACTTTCCGCAGCCGTTGGG
>JAISCK010000231.1 GCA_031265635.1 Spirochaetaceae bacterium | reverse complement strand
AATGCTGGTCTGATCCGCTATATCGCCGATAACGAGGCATGACTGGATAAGGGAATTTGCCTGGGAAGACACATTGCTGATAAGTTCACCTATTTTGGCTATGCGCTTTTTACCTTCGGTGGATGATTCGTTCAGCTTGAGAACCGTGGCGGCGTTATGCTCCAGGGAAGTGTCTATCGAATGGATGTTTTTCACCATTTCTTCTATAATAGATGAAGAGGACAGCACATGCTCCGCGGCTGAGCTTATCTCCTCGGACAGGCTGCTTATTCCCTCTATGCTCTTGTTCATTTCCGAAAGGACATGATCCAGCACCGAGTTTACCGTATCCTTCATCTTTTGTTCGTTGCTCAGGTTTTTTTCGACTTCAACATAGACCTGGCAGTTCTCCTTTTTGTTGAGCCTGTTTATGATGGCCACCGCCATTTGCTCGCAGCTCCGGTACCCGCAGGACCCGCAGTTGCGGATGTCTTCCGGTCTGGTCTTGTGCATTTCCAAAAATACCGCGTCAATATCCGCCTGGGAAGGGGCTATGACATGGGTCCTGAAAATCTCGGACCGGTCAACATAGGAACGGTTATAGAGCCCTTCTTCCCAATGGGCGTTCAGAATCGTCTCTATCTTGTTTTTCTGAAAGAGTTTTGCTATGCCCCTGGGCCGGTACTTTTCCTTTACCTCCCTGGCCCGTTTTTCAACCAGGTATTCAACATCATCCAGGTTCTTGCCCCGGTTGCCCGTCCCCGCGCCGCCGTTGCAGCCCATGTGGCAGTTAAGGCAGTCAATGAGCGGATAAACAGGGGCGCTTCCCTTTTGAATGGCTGTGGAAAGGTGGGCAAAATAGTGGTACACCTCAGGAACCCCTTCGATTTTCCGGGTATGGGCGCTTGCTTCGGGATCGTAGCGCCCCACGGTGCGCATAAGTCCGCCGGGACTGGAAAAGAGCACCGCCCGTTCAGCCGAAGGGTTGTCGTAATCGGCTTCGGGATACTTGGAAACGCTGTCTCCCCTGTTCTCCATATATTGCTGAACCGAATTAAAGGTAACGTTGTAGTCTCCCATGCCGCAGGCGTCGAATTCCCGCCGCTTTGCATAACAGGGGGATATGGCCGCGATTTTGTGGTCCTTGTATGCGGGATAGTACCGTTTGATCATCTTCATGGTATGCAGCATGGGGCTGTCAGCCGGCGCCAGATAGGGAATAAGTTCGGGCCGGTACATCTCGATGAACGTAACCAGCGCGGGACAGGGCTGGGCTATGACGGTACGGGGTTTTTTCTTTTTCATGTAGGCAAGATAGGACTTTACGGTCAACTCAGCCCCGAAACTGACATCGAAGACGCTCCTGACCCCCAGGGATTTGAGGAATCCGTTAAGATTAAGGTACTTCCCGTCAAAACTGGCCGCCGACGCGGGGGCCACTATGGCGATGATATTGACCCCGTTTTTAAGGTCATCCATAAAGCTGTCAAAATCATCAATGCCGACGCGGGCATTGTGGGTACAGGCGTCTATGCACTCGCCGCAGCCGACACAAAGGTCGCTGTGGTGATCCACGATATTCCCGGAGCCGTCGTTACACATCTTGGCAGGACATACCATGATGCAACGATGACAATTAACGCACTTGTCCTCCAGCACGCGAATAACAGGCCGCAATCTCTTCGCTTCCATACCAAGCTCCTTTAGCCGGAATATGAAGGGGAACGGCCATAGTATAAACCATAATCCGTCAAGAGTAAAGCGCGCTTTCTTGCTTTTTTGACGGAGTTTTATTATACTACAGCTTCTGCCCAAAGCAGGGAACTTGAAAATTGGAGGAACTAATGAATCTGCAAAAGCCAAACAGTAATGATGCCACCCGCTCCGTAAACCGGTCTCGAAGCGTGGTGCCGGGAAGCGGGCTGTGTTCCCGCTGTGTTGACGGGTGTCAGGGGAACTGCGAAGTGTTCCGCGCCGCTTTCCGGGGGCGGGAACTGATCTACCCCGGTCCCTTCGGCGATATAACCGCCGGGGGAGACAAGGATTACCCGGTAGACTACTCCCATCTTAATATTCAGGGTTACGCGCAGGGGGCAAGCGGCCTGCCCGAAGGGATAAGCGCGGGTCCTGATACGGCGCGTTTCCCCCTGGTCGATACCGAAACTGAATACGGCTGGGAACGGAAAGTAAAAATGAAGATGCCCGTTTTTACCGGAGCCCTGGGGTCCACGGAAATTGCCCGCAAAAACTGGGAACACTTTGCCGTAGGCGCGGCCATTGCCGGGGTTACCATTGTCTGCGGCGAAAATGTCTGCGGCATTGATCCCGGCCTGGAACTCAGCGCCGAAAAGAAAGTAAAAAAAGCGCCTGATATGGACCGCCGCATCGAAGCGTACAGGCGCTACCAGTCCGGTTATGGCGAAATTCTGATTCAGATGAATGTGGAAGACACAAATCTCGGCGTAGCGGAATATATCATCGAAAAGCACGGAATAGAAACCATAGAACTTAAATGGGGGCAGGGAGCGAAGTGTATAGGCGGAGAGATCAAGGTAGCCCAGCTTGAACGGGCGCTTGAATTACAGAAGCGGGGTTACATTGTTACGCCTGATCCGTCCGACCCCGTAGTGCAGGCTTCCTGGCGGGCCGGGGCGATTAAGGAATTTGAAAGGCACAGCCGGTTGGGTTTTATTTCCGAAGAAAGTTTTATGAAGGAAGTTGAACGCCTCCGCGCCCTGGGCTTTAAGCGAATTACCCTGAAAACCGGCGCGTACAGCCTCAAAGAACTGGCCCAGGCTATCAAGTACTGTTCCCTGGCGAAGATAGACCTCCTTACCATAGACGGCGCGTCCGGCGGCACGGGAATGAGCCCCTGGCGCATGATGGAAGAATGGGGCGTTCCCTCGATTTATCTGCACAGCGCCGCCTTTGAATACGCCTCCATTCTGGCCTCACAGGGAGAGAAGGTTCCTGACCTTGCCTTTGCCGGCGGGTTCAGCTCTGAGGATCATATCTTCAAGGCCCTGGCCCTGGGCGCGCCCTTTGTCAAGGCGGTCTGCATGGGCCGGGCCCTGATGATCCCCGGCATGGTAGGCAAAAATATAGCCCAGTGGATCAAAGAGGGTAAGCTCCCCAAAACCGTCTCCGAGTTCGGCTCCACACCGGAAGAAATTTTCATCAACTATGAACAGGTGAAGAACATCGTAGGCGCCGGTGAAATCAGCAAAATCCCCCTGGGCGCCATCGGCATCTACAGCTACGCGGACAAGCTCAAGGTGGGCCTCCAGCAGCTTATGGCGGGAGCGCGGCGCTTCAACATATCAACCCTGGGCCAGAAGGACATCATGTCCCTGACAGAAGAATGTGTCCGGGTAACGAAGATTCCCTACATCATGGACTGCTACCGCGATGAAGCCCTGGCAATTCTGAAAGGGTAACGTGGCTTGTTCGATAACCCGGCCGGTTATCGAACAAGTTT
>JAISCK010000211.1 GCA_031265635.1 Spirochaetaceae bacterium | reverse complement strand
ACTTGACAAAAAACCGCCCCTTTTATAGGATTCAGGACAGGCTTCGATAGCCGCTGGCGATAAGTACCTTCCCCGGTTGTGTAATGGTAGCACAGCAGACTCTGGATCTGTTTGTGGGGGTTCGAATCCTCCCTGGGGAAAAGCTAATTATTTATATTATAATGAATTAGCTATAGCGTCTTTAAGTCCCGTGAGGCCCCTTCGTCTATCGGTTAGGACATGAGATTCTCAATCTTAAAAGAGGGGTTCGATTCCCCTAGGGGCTAAGAGATACTTACACTCGCGGCAGTACATGGCGGCAAAAAAAGCGTCTATACCGGAATACATGCCCCCGCCTTTGCCCTGTCCCGCTTCTGTTGACCTATGCTCTTATCGTAACGTATAGTTCTTTTATGGAAGAAGGCGGCCTTTTTAACCGTTTGGTATCAGAGCTGACCCTGAAAGAACGGAAAGAGCTTCTTGCCAGGCTTAGTTCCCAGTCTGAGCTTACCAAGGAGCCTCTTTACGCTGCGGAGGAAGGCGATGCTGTCAAGAACCTGAAGCGTCAGTATGAGGGTATGCCCTGGTATCTGCGTGTTCTCTATTTTTTGCTGGGGCTGATTAGGGCCAAGTCTCCCCTGAATGTGTATGAGGACCGTATGGTGGCGAGGCTGGGTGGCGTCATTGATTCCAGAAGGCGGGGGCTTTACAATTACCGCCGGGAACTTCTTCTGCCCGAATTCTACAGGGAGTTTACCAATCTCAAGGAAAGTTCCCGCTTTTTCTATACGGCCCTGGATGTGAGCGTCAACCGCGACAAGGGGGCTTTCTTTGCCTTTCTTGGCTCCCTGGAGCTTCCCGACCTGCACCAGCGGCTGCTTTCCGAAACCGACCCTGTTCTTATTGCCCAAAAGAGTCCCTGGCTGCCCGAGGCTGAGGTGCATCAGGCGGCCCTTAAAACCATGGATGAAATCTTCGGGGTCATTACCGACGAGCAGCGAAACCTCATGTACTTTAACGCCCGCTGCCTTTTCTGCCTCAAGGAACTTTCAGCCTTTCTTTACGACCGTCTTCTTTCGGCCTTTAGTTTTGATTCCGCCCTGGGCCAGGTCTGTTCGGCAAGGCTGGTTCAGGAGCAGCTTACGAGTCTTAACAACATACTGTACTCCATGCCCCAGGTTCCGGCCATGACGCTTCTGGAGTCCCTTTTTGTGTTCATGCTGCAGGACCAGATGGGCGACGTTGCTTTTGACGTGGAAAGCGAAACCAAGACCATGCTTTCACGGGCGGAGGTATCCCTCATGGGAATCAGGAATTTCAACAAGAATGTTCCTTTAACCCTGATACTCCGTTGCGCCACACGGAAACTTGATATGGTTCCCAAGGCCATAAGCGGCGGGGAAGACTGGTTCATCGTGTACCGGGATTACTGGAAGGGCCGGATTGACGGAGAGTTCAAGGAATACGCCAAGTCCCGCAAGCAGGCCGCCCTCACCGAACTGTTTCACCAGTACCTCAAGGGTTCGGTTGTAAAGCCCCTTGCCAACGCGGCCTCGGAACGGAAACCCGGCGCTATTCCCGTTGCCGGGTCCCAGGGCCTTGCCTTTCTTTTGGCCTTCTACGAAATCGTGTTTATTCCCGATCTTAACAAGATACTCAGGCCCATTCTGCTTGACGGTGAATTCTACAAGCGGGAAAACAGGACCCAGTTTACCGAGGCGTATAATGACCTGATGAAAATCGGGGACGCTGTGCGGAATTTTGACGCCCGCCTCTCCCCTGAAGGGGATTACGGCAAGCGTTATGAAGCGGCCAAGGGAGAAATGTCGTCCCTCTCTGTCAAGCGCCGCAAGATACAGATGGTGATCCAGGAGACTTCCGAAGAATCAATGAAGATGATTACCAGCGCCAGGGAGGCTTTCAAGGCTATGGCGCAGGTGCTTGGCGGCATACTCCGCAAGGACCCTGCCGGGGTTTTTGACACGATTTCCAACCTGCCGGCCCTTGGCGGCAAGAACAGCGCCGCGCTGATCAGCGGCATTGACCAGGCCGTGGTGAAACTTGAGAGCGCCCTCAAACTTCTTGATGAAGTCAATTTCATGGAAGCGGGAAAATAGTGGCGCTGTACCCTTTCAATCTTGAATTTTCCGCCTCCCTTAACAGGGCGGAGTTTCCTTTTATTATTGACGGCGTTCCTGTCCGGGGACCCCGTTGTGTGCTTTCTTCCCGTGAGGCCGGCGATATGCGCTATACCCCGGCTTCCCTCAATCCTTCACGGGAAGCCTTCTTTGCCTCTCTGGGCCTTGACAGCCAAAGGGTGAGAAGCTGCGTGCAGGTTCATTCCCAAAAAGTAGTCATGGCCTGCGGTTCCGAATACAGGCGGGACATACAGGCCGACGGCCTTGTGATTTCAGGCGCGGAAGCCGGGACGGACGATATGGCCGGTACGGGTGCCACAGCCGGAAGCCCTCCCCCTGTTCTTGCCGTTACGGCGGCCGACTGTCTTCCTGTCTTTCTCTGGGACACAAGCTCAGGCGCGCTGGGCCTGGTCCATTCCGGGTGGAAGGGCACGGGCATAGTGCTTGAGGCCCTGGACTTGATGGAAAAACACTGGGGCGTTCTGCCCGGACAGGTGGCGGCTGTACTTGGTCCCTGCATACAGCATGGCGCGTATCAGGTTGAAGAAGGAAGGGTAAGGCAGTTTGAGGAACGTGTCGCCGCGAGGCTCAAGAGCCTGCCGGAACACGGCGTACCGGAACACCGGCAGGACAATCCGCCCCCCGCCTTTTTTCCCGGCCCCCTGGTGTATGGCGACAGGGACGGCGTTCATTTTTACCTTGATCTGCAAAGCGCCAACGCGGGGCTGCTCGCGTCCCGGGGCGTTTCTCATATAGCGTATTGTAAGGATTGTACTTTTACCGGCCACAGGCTTGGCTCCTATCGCCGGGAGGGAAAAAACTATACCCGCATGGCGGCCCTGCTGGGCTGGTTTTGATATTTTTTTTGTGGCAGGATGCATCATGGCTGATTTTAAGGATGTCTGGAAAAACCGCGTTGCAGGCGCGGTAAATAAACTCTTGCGGGAAGCGGGTTCAGCGGAAACCGTTGACCCCTCCGCCGTTACCGCCGAATCCCCGCCCAGGCCGGAGCAAGGCGATCTCGGCTTTCCCATGTTTGCCTATGCCAAACAACTGCGGAAGGCCCCGCCGCTTATCGCCGCCGCTGTCGCGGCAGATCTGTCCCCGCACGGCGAAGGCTCCGCCGGGGCCTCTGACGGCGAAGCCTTTGCCCTTGGCCCCTATGTCAATATCAGGCTTGACCGGGGCCGGACAGCTTCCGGCCTGCTTGCGGGCCTTCTTGACGAGACCGTGCCTATTGGCCGCCCCGGAACCCTTGCCGGTTCCCGCGTCATGGTTGAATTTTCAAGCCCCAATACCAATAAGCCCCTGCACCTGGGCCATTTAAGGAACGACGCGCTGGGCGAAAGCGTTTCACGCATATTGAAGGCCGCCGGCGCGGAACTGCGCAAGGTCTGCATCATCAACGACCGGGGCGTACATATCTGCAAATCCATGCTCGCCTATAAAGAAGGCGGCGGCGGCAGGACCCCCGAATCAGAGGGCGTCAAGAGCGATCACTTTGTGGGCGGCTTTTATGTGGCCTTTCACAAGATGGCCGGAGACGACAGCTCCGCCGAAGAGCGGGCCCAGGAACTGCTCAGGCGCTGGGAGGCCGGAGACAGCGAAACCGTCGAACTCTGGAAGATGATGAACACATGGACTGTCGACGGCATGAAGGAGACCTACAGGCGCACCGGCGTTTCGTTTGACCAGTATTATTTTGAAAGCCAGACCTACCTCAAGGGCAAAGAAGAAATCCTTGCCGGCCTTGACAAGGGCATTTTCTACAGGGCGGAGGACGGCGCGGTTATGGTTGATCTGGAAGCGGAAAAACTCGACAAAAAAGTCCTGCTCCGCTCCGACGGTACTTCAATCTATATTACCCAGGACATAGGGCTTGCCATTTACCGGAACCGGGACTGGGCCTTTGACCGCCTGGTCTATGTGGTGGGATCGGAACAGCAGTACCATTTTCAGGTCCTCTTTGCGATACTAAAAAAACTCGGCTTCCCCTGGGCCTCGAACCTCTACCATCTTTCCTACGGCATGGTGAACCTTCCCGACGGCAAGATGAAGAGCCGCGAGGGTACGGTGGTAGACGCCGACGATCTTATAGACAGCCTCCGGGACCTTGCCCTGGCCGAGATACGGGACAAGGACCGGGAAGAAGCCGTGGGAAACAGCGATGAAGTGGCGGAAAAAATCGCCCTGGGGGCCCTTCATTATTATCTCCTCTCGGTCGCTCCTGCCAGGGATATGCTTTTTAACCCCCAGGAGAGCCTTTCTTTTAACGGCAACACCGGCCCCTATCTTCAATATATGGGGGCCCGTATTTCTTCTATGTTGAAGAAAGCCGGGGATAGGGACCCCGCCGTTGACGCGGGGCTCCTCTCCGGAGACGCCGAATGGGAACTGGTAAAGCTCCTCGGCGCTTATACGGAGGCTGTCGCGTCCGCCGCGGAACACATGGACCCCTCGATTATTGCCGCGTACCTCTATGAGCTTGCCAAGGCTTTTAGCCGCTTTTACCATGACTGCCCCATACTCAACGCCGGCAACGCCGCCCTCAGCTCCGCGAGGCTTGCCCTTTCCAGGGCCGTCCTCAGGGTACTCCGCGACGCCTTTGAACTCATCTGCATACCCTTTCTGGAGGCCATGTAGACGATACCGGCTTGACCTTTTTGGCTTTTTGGGGTATAAAGAACCCCTGTTTGTGGCAAATTTGTCTATAAGGATACGATATGTACGCGTTAGTTGAATTCAAGGGAAAGCAGTACCGGGCCGAAAAGGGCGCGCTTCTCAAGGTGGACCGCATTGCCGCCGATGTGGGGAGCAGTATGACCATTGATTCGGTGCTTCTTCTGTCGGGAGACAAGGTTGCGGTAGGAAGCCCCTATGTGGAAGGCGTCAGCGTCTCCGCCGTAGTGGAAGAACACAAAAAAGACCCCAAAATTACGGTATTAAAGTACAAATCCAAAAAGGATTACCGCCGTAAGCTGGGCCACCGCCAGCAATATTCGTATATCCGAATTCAGGATATTGCCGGGGTATAGGCATGATACTGATCGACGCGGCTCTTGATGAGGAAGGATTGCTTAAATCCTGCCGCATAGAGGGCCACGCCGGGGCAGGGCGGAGCGGCTATGACATAGTCTGCGCCGCTGTTTCGGTCCTTGCGAGGACCGCCCTGATAAGCCTTTCTGGAAGGGAAGGGATAGAAGTCCGGGGAGAAGCCCCGGAGCGGGGCCGTTTTTATCTGGAAACCGATTGTACCGAACAAGGAAAGGCTTTTCTTTCCGCGGGAGGGGCCTTTCTTCTTGAAGGGCTTGGATCGGTTGCCAGGGACTATCCCGCTTGTTGTACGATGAATATTCATACTGAACGGAGGAACTGATATGGCGCGCAAAAGAGGCGGTTCAGGCGCAAAAAACGGACGGGATTCCAATCCCCACTATCTCGGAGTCAAGGTCTCAGGCGGCTCCCGCGTGCGGGCCGGGGCCATCATAGTCCGCCAGCGGGGAACCAGGATACATCCCGGCCTCAATGTAGGCCGTGGCGGCGACGACACCCTGTTTGCCCTTATAGACGGAACCGTGGGCTTCATGTCCCGCCGGGGCCGCAAACATGCCACAGTAACCCCGGCTGCCGAGTAAGGCGAAAAATATAAAAAGCAGGAAGGGGGGCGCATTTCCTCACCTGCTCCCCGAAAGAGAAATTTTTCGTCGCGCCCCCCTGCGGCGCAGCCAAGGTCTGCGCCTACCCCCTTAATGAATTTTGTGTTATTTTGGTCTTGTTGGTACTCTCATCC
>JAISCK010000127.1 GCA_031265635.1 Spirochaetaceae bacterium | reverse complement strand
GGCAT
Organism: Spirochaetaceae bacterium; assembly: GCA_031265635.1. GTDB lineage: Bacteria > Spirochaetota > Spirochaetia > Treponematales > Breznakiellaceae > JAIRTD01. Next base: position 11,501 of record JAISCK010000127.1, on the reverse strand, counting down.
AGGGGAGGGCCTTCCCCGCCGGGAATTGTTCCCCCTTTTCGGCATACGGGGCGCTCTCAAGGGCTGTACCCATGTTCTGTTCCGCGAAGCCGGCCTTCCCTGGGCCTTGCCCGAGGCGCGCGGAGAAGAAGGATGGAAAGTCCTCTTTCCTCCCCGGCCCTTTAAAAGCCCCGGCAAAAACGCCACGGCAGCGCCGGGCGCGGCCTTCTCAGGTGACGCAAACAGTTCAGGCGGCGCGGATGATTTTGGCTCGGAGATGCTCTCCGTGCGCTTCACCGTGCTTTCAAGATTCAACAGACTGAAAGCGCCCGAATACAGGAACGAGCGGAACTACTTCAATATGAAAGGTAAAGAAGTTCCCTTTGTTCCCTTTGCTCCCGAATCAGGGGCGGCCCTCAGTTTTGAAAGACTCACGCCCGGACATCGCGGGTATTTCCTGTTTTGGCGCGGCGAACTTCGCCGGGGGAAATTTCCCGAAACGGACTTTGGCTACATAACCCTCTACGCGCGGGAACTCATTCTTTTTGCGGACAGCGGAAATCCCATGGGCAGTTTCAGGGAACTGCAAAAACTCTGGCATGGATACCGGGCTGATTTTCCTGTGCTTGACCGCCTCTTTCCTGTGTGGCTCATGGATTTCGGCGTCCTCTACAACAGGGCGGGGGAGGCCCTGGCCGAACTCCTTCCCTTTGCGCCGGAAAGCGGCCTTTCCCTTTTGATAAACGAATACATACACAGAAAGTATATTGAAAATCGTTCCGCGCCCGGTTCCCGGGCCGAAGACGGCCGGGCAGCCTATCCCCTTTCGCTTGAGGATGTTTTCACCCTGCTCCGTTCACGCAGGACGCCCCGGCTTCCCGGCCTTGAACTCAAGGCCGCCTCGGAAAAGGCTTTCAGGGGTATAGACCGTTTTTTGCGGAAACAGTACGGCAAGGGCCTCGTCGCGTTTTTTTATCCGTCCCGGTCCCGGTCAGGCGAGGTCAGGGCCTTTGAAGGTCTAAGCGGTCTCGGCGAGTCAAGCTACCGCTACGAATGTATTGATTTTTGCCGCCACAAGGTTTTTATTGATTTTCTCGAAAGCAGCCTTGCGTATATCGCATACGGCCTTAACAGGGAGCGCGGCATAGCCAGGGGCAGGGAGCCGCCCATTGACGGGCTCTGGAAATTTCTCATACACCGCGTATTGGGTTTCACCGCCGTCGTTACTCCGCCGCCTGAACTCAGGCTTAAAACCGTACATCTTGAAAGTGAAATTCTCGACCAGCTCAGGCTTGAATCAGAGTCGCTCAGGGAACTGCTCAGTCCCCTGGACGGGGACACCTATCCGCCAGAGGCGGGCGACATGGATGCCGTGCCAAAAACTGGCCTCCCTGCCGGTTTTTGGCCTCGGGGTTTTTGCAACGCAAAAGCCCCACCTAAAGCCTTGGAACCAGCGGCATCCATGCCGCCGTTGCAAGCGTTACCGCCGCCGAGGTCCGGGGAGGCCCTGTCTTTGGCGGCCTTTGTCGAGGGCCTTGACGAAAACGGGAGGGAAGCCCTGCGGCTCATCGCGTCCGGGCCTGATGATTCACCCGCCGCCTGTATGAGCGGCTTTGCGGCGTGGGCCGGGAAAAACAAGCTGCTCCCCGAACTGCTCATTGACCGCCTCAACGAAGCGTTCAGGGAATTTTCAGGGGACCTTCTTGTTGAAATCCGCGACGGGGGCGTAAGTATCCAGGAAGAGTATCGCGCCGCGCTGCGCCGGGTTTTCCTTCCTGGTAACTCTGCAAACTGATGAGTACAGAAGAATTGACCGCGAAGCTGGAATCGCCTTTTCTGCCATAATCCGGCTTGGTGGCCTGATTTCGGTACAGGTATTACTCCCAGCTCATTGTCACCTTGCCCCCTCGACGATTTTGTGAGAGGATTGAAGTACGGAAGTCGCTGTCAAGTTCGCGCCATGCCGTGTACGCATACCTTCCGCGCTTTGCTCGACCGTTAGGAGGAACCGATGCCCGATTATACCGCTGAAGAATACGACGCGCTGGACGGCTCCTTTACCAAAAATCCGCCCAAGGTTTCCGGCGACGGGAAAAGCGGCTTCTTTGCGAAGCACAAGGGCCATGTCATCATTGTAGACGACCTTTCCGCGGACTGGCTCCGCATTAAGGCCGCGGCGGAAAACACCACGGCGGAGGCAATTGTCGGCCAACTGGTGCGCAAAGAGATTTCGCAAACCGTGTAGCCCCCGTTTAACCTCGAAGAAAAATTGACCGCGAAGCGGTCTGCTTCACGGTCAATCTTTTTTATCGTTTGTAACTGCTCATATCCGTATGTTTAGCCTATCAATCTCTAGCGCCCTCTTGCCGCGGCCAGGGCGTTTTGACCGGCTATTTGTCCGTACCCCGCACCTAGTATGAGACAGACTCCGCCAAACCAGGATTGTCCGGTACTACCGATGTTTCCGACAATCTCACCGGCAGCATACAGGCCGGGTATGGGGTTTCCGCCTGTGTTGAGTACCTGAGTGTTAGGGTTAATGACGAGGCCGCCGAGGGAACCCTTGACGCTGGCAATGGTTTCAGCAATATAAAAGGGCGGTTTTAATTCAATGAGACCGGCGGCGGCGCGGCCAAAGTCAGGGTCCCTGCCGTCGCGGCAATATTGGTTATACGCCGTTATGGTTCTCGCTACAGCTTGGGCATTAAGACCTGCTTTTTGGGCAACTTCCTCTATGGTGTTTCCTTTCCAGATATATCTACCGGCATTTAAGAGTTCGTAAAACCGTTTGTTGCCCGTGTCGGAAACAAAGGTGGCGTAGTTGCCAATATAAAATACCTCGTTCTTATCGACCATGCTCTGATCAAGGAGAACATAGATAGTGTTGTCCTTGGCATACCGCCATGCGTCCCAGCGTTTAAACGTATCGCTGCCGTTTTCGTTCTCTACCCGCCGGCCGTCTTTGTTAAGCCATACAAAACCCGGCGTTGAGATTTTCATTTCCATTTCGACCATGGCGCCATTTCTGCCGGCCAGGGGGAGCATACCTCCGTCAAAGCGGGTTGCGTCCATGCGGTAATTTTGGGCGCCGGCAGCTTTTGCCGCGGCAAACATGTTTCCTATGCTGAATCCGCCTGACGAACTGCCGTAACGTGTATACATTGTATCGAGTATTTCACGGTTATCGGCAAAACCTCCTGAGGCAAGTATAGTGGCCTTTGCCCGGTATTCTGTACTTGTTCCTGTTTGTTTGTTCTCCGCCCTGACACCGGTAACCGCGCCGGAATTGTCGGTAATAAGCTCAGTTACCTTTGTATTAAGGAGATAGGCGATATTACCCTGTTCCACAAAATCGTTAAAGCGGCCCATGATTTGCTGAAAAATATCCAGACCACGACCCGCGAATTCCCCTGAGTCAACATTCAAGGTAATACCGGCCCCGTTTCCAAAGGGAACCATAGAACCAATTTTAAGGCCCCATTGGATAAGCTGATTCGCAGCTGAGGAACTCTGTTTTGCCAGGGTTTCGGCCAATACCGGGTTAAAGCCTTCGACTTCGGCATTGCTTTCCTTGAGCCACGCGGCCAATGTATCTGCCGTGGTCTGCGGAAATCGGGCCGCCTGAATATCAGAACCGGCCTGGGCCAGGGCCGCTCCGCTGTATAAGGTGGAACCGCCGAAAAAGCTGTTTTGCTCGAATAAAAGCGCCCTGCCTCCTTCTCCGGCTATGGTCATGGCAGCCATGATACCCGCCAATCCGCCGCCGACAACAAGGACATCGGGCCTGTAGGACTCTATGTCTCCCTTAACGTGTATTGGGGGAGCGGATTTTTTGTTTTCGCTGAACATATTCCCATTTGCGCCGGCCTGGCTAAGGCCATTGCGTACCGCGTTCAGCATGGTAAGACTGGAAATCGTCGCCCCGCTGAGGGTATCTACGTTTGTCGACTGGTTCTCCACAACGGAACGGGCCAGTAATTTTTGGGCCCGCTCACCTATACCAGCCGTATCCTGGGTAGAAACAACATCAATGTGGACAATACGATGCTCGTTGACTTCTACGGTGATGGTAAAATCTGCCGCGAAGCCCCGCTGAGTTACCGTATAGACGCCGGGTTTCATTGATACGGCGGTCTGCGCCTTTGTCCCGGCGCAGGAACTGAAAAGAAGTGTGAATGCGCACAAGTAACCTGCCAATACAACTATTCTTCGCATACTTTCCCCCTTAAAAAAAACAAATGTGGCTTGTTTCAAAACAGCCGTTAGTATCATAAAATACTCTACTCCTTTTGTCAATTGTTTATATACTCCTAATATCGTATAGGTTTAAGTTCAGGATATGCCTAGACTAAAAACCATCTTGGCAAAATCTATAGACCCAGATGAACAGGCATTGCGGGACATCCTAAAGGCAAATATCAAAAAATACCGCCATCGCCGGAATTGGTCGCAGTTCACCTTAGCGGCTAAAATTGACATATCCACTAATTTTTTGGCCGATATAGAGGCCGGAAATACATGGGTTTCTTCTCAAACATTAATAAAATTCGCCAAAGCATTTGAAATTGAAGTGTATGAACTGTTAAAACCTGAAAAAGAGGCCGTTCACTCTGATCACTCACCGGAAATGGACGATGCAAAGACGCTTGTTAAGCGATTCTCACAGGATTTAACCGTAGTAGTACAGGAAAATATTGAAAAAGCGGTCGATTACGTTAAGAAACAATACGAAATACTCTGACAATGTTAAATCCACGGTTGCTTTTTCAAACCTGAAGTTTTGAAAAAGCCCCGTGTACCAAAGCCTTCGTGTCCGTTGTGGTTAAAAATTATTTTTGATATTCATTAGCCGGTAGGCGCGCTTGAATCCGCTCTCCGTGACGGATTAAAGCGTCGGATTTTTTGCTTTGAAAAAACTCCACCTCTCCGCCTCTGGCGGAGAGCTGTGGATACAGCTACGGCGCACCGCTCAGGCTAAAGCCTTCGCGCCGTTTTTCGGTACGGCTGCTTTTACTGTGCGCCGGGCGTGTGTTGCATTTGGAGGGTAGGCGCAGACCTTGGCTGCGCCGTAGGGGGGCCGGGCGCTTAGGCGGCTGTTTGCAATCGGCGGTATGGAAACAGGCCCCCCTTCCTCCTTCTTACTTTTTTGACTTTTTCTCATTTAATTGACCGCGTAGCGGTCTACTTCGTGGTAAAATTTTCTTCTTCTTCGCTTCGACTTCGCGGTAAACCTTTTCCCACCGGGGTATGTCCATTGCGGCAAACAGCAAAAGGAAGTAGCATTATAGCCGGGTTATGAGGGTCATCATTCCAAAACGTATAAGTACCGCGGTTCTTAGCGCCCTGCAGGCGGGGGTGGTTCCACGCATAGGTCTTGAGTATCTTGCCGTGGGACGCAAGAAAGAGATTGAGACGGTTTTACAGGACCTTGAGGATCTGAGCGGCGGCGCGGGCGCGTTCCGTTTTATTGTGGGCAGGTACGGGTCGGGCAAGAGCTTTTTTCTGCAGGCTCTGCGGAACTACGCTATGGACCGGGATTTTGTGGTGGCCGACGCGGACCTTTCGCCGGAAAAGCGGCTTTCGGGTTCCGCCGGGCAGGGCCTCCAGACTTACCGGGAACTGACGCAGCGGCTTTCCACCAAGCTGCGGCCCGAAGGCGGCGCCCTGGAGGCGATGCTCCAGAAATGGATAGGCGGTATACAGCAGGAACTGCGCAACGAGGGCGAAAGCGGCGGCGACCTTGCTTCCAAAGTTGAATGGAAGATGTTCCAGCTTGTTTCCTCTATGGAGGATTTTGCCCACGGTTTTGATTTTGCCCAGGTGGTAGCCGCCTATTACCGGGCCTTTCTCAAGGGAGACGACGAAAAAAAACGGAACGCCGTGCGCTGGCTCAGGGGCGAGTATTCCACGAGGACCGAGGCAAGGGTCGCGCTGGGGACCGGGGAAATCATCAGCGACGAAAACTGGTATGATTATGCCAAACTTTTTGCCGTCTTCAGCGCGAAGATAGGCTACAGGGGGCTGCTTCTCTTTATCGATGAAAGCGTGAATCTCTATAAAATCGCAAACCGCCAGAGCAGGGAGAACAATTACGAAAAGCTCCTTTCCCTGTTCAACGATGTGATGCAGGGCAAGGCCCGGCATTTGGGGATATACCTGGGCGGGACGCCCCAGTTTGTCGAGGACGCGAGGCGGGGCCTTTTCAGCTACGCGGCCCTCAAGAGCCGCCTGTCGGAAAACCGCTTTGTCCGCCAGGGTTATCCTGATTTTACCGGCCCCATACTCCGCCTTGCCCGGCTCAGCCACGAAGAAATTTTCGTGTTACTCGAAAGAATAACCGAGATTCACGCCCAGCATTACGACTGGACGCCTCCCCTGGGCGAGGAGGAACTTACCGCCTTCATGGAACTGGTCTTTGCTTCTCCCGGCGCGGATGAATTTATCACCCCAAGGGAAATCACCAGGGATTTTCTGGGTCTGCTTAATCTGCTTAAAGACGACAGCGGTTCTGATTTTTACCGCGTCATCAAGGGCGGGGATTTCGCGTTCCGCCGGAAGGGGCCCGGCGATGACCTCTACACGGAATTTGAATTCTGATGGAGAGCGCCTTTTCCCGCCTTGCCCCCTTTGTGCGGGAATATATTTACGAAAAGCGCTGGGAGAGCCTCCGGGGTATACAGGAAAAGGCCATAGACGCCGTACTCTCTGGCGATGATAATTTGCTCATCGCCTCAGGGACCGCGTCGGGAAAAACCGAAGCCGCTTTCTTCCCCGTGCTTTCTGTTCTTGATCCTCTCCGCGCTGTGGGGGCGCTTTATATCGGGCCCCTCAAGGCTCTTATCAACGACCAGTTTGAAAGGCTCTCCGGTCTTTTTGAACGCGGGGCCGTCCCGCTCTGGCGCTGGCACGGCGATGTTGATGACAGCCGCAAGAAAAAATTTCTTTCCTCTCCTTCCGGCGTGCTCCAGATAACGCCGGAGTCCCTTGAAGCCCTGCTCGTGCGGCATCCCCAAAAAATCCCGGCGCTTTTTGGCGCGCTCCGCTTCATCATCATAGATGAGATACACGCTTTTATGGGAAGCGACAGGGGTTCCCAGCTTCTCTGCCAGATAGCCCGTATTGAGGAAAGGGCCGGATGCCTGCCCCGGCGCATAGGGCTTTCGGCTACCCTGGGGGACTACGGCCAGGCCCTGCGCTGGCTGGGCCTCGGTTCGGGGAGAAAGGGCCTTCTTGTACGGGAGGATGAAGGGAAGAAGCGGGCGCGCCTTGCCCTTGACTGCCATTCCCAGGACGATGAGGTTTTGTATTACGAAACCCTCTACGCCCAGTGCCGGGGAAAAAAGTGCGTCATCTTTGCCAACAGCCGCCTTGAGGCCGAAGAGACCGTCAACGTGCTCAAGACCATGGCGGCCAAAAAACAGGAAGACGATGTTTTTTATGTGCATCACGGAAGCGTGTCCGGCCATTTCCGCATGGATGCCGAGCGGGAACTCCGCGAAGAAGAAGCTCCCCGCACCGCCGCGGCGACAGCCACCCTTGAACTGGGAATAGACATAGGCCGTCTTGACCGCATCATACAGATTGGCCCGCCTTCAAGCGTTTCGGGTTTTGTCCAGAGGCTGGGCCGCTCGGGGCGGCTTTCGGGGCTTCCCGAAATGTATTTTACCTCTCTGGAGCGGACGCCTGACGATGACGCATGGTCCCTGCCCTGGGCTCTCCTCAGAACCATCGCGGTGGTCAAACTCTACCTTGAAGAACAGTGGATAGAGCCGGCCCTGTTAAAGCCCCTGCCGTACAGCCTCCTTATTCACCAGACCCTGAGCGTCCTTTTTTCCCTGGGGGAACAGAAGGCGTCGGAGCTTGCCCGGCGGCTTCTTTCCCTTTCACCCTTTCTCGGCGTAAGCTTTGATGATTACCGGGCCATACTCGCTTCCCTTGAAGTCCAGGACTATATTGAAAGGACCGCCGAAGGCGGCGTCATCCTGGGTCTTGAGGGCGAATACACGGTGAACAATTATTCGTTCTATTCGGTTTTTCCCGAAGAGGCCGAGTACAAGGTTCGTCATGGCGGAAAGGAACTGGGGACGGTGAATTTTCTCCCTGAACCGGGCAGCCGTATAGCCCTGGGCGGAAGGTACTGGCAGATTGAATCTTTTGACAGGCGCCGCGCCGAAATTTATGTAAGCGAGGCTCTTTCGGGCGGGGGGCCGGTGTGGCGGGGAAGCGGCGGCGATGTCCACAGCCGCGTCGCTGAAACCATGAAGCAGGTTCTTCTTGAAGACCGGGACTATCCGTTTTTATCGGGGTCCGCCCGCCTCATTCTTGCCGCCGCCCGCCGCCGGGCGCTAAAAAACCGCCTCGCGTCGAGCGGTCCTTTGGGGCCCAAAGACCTGCTTCCCTCAGACGACGGCGGCTTTTACCTCATCCCCTGGACAGGGAGCCGGGCCTTCCGCGCCCTCATGACCCTTTTGCGGCACAAAGACTCCCGGAAGGAACTGGGCCTTGCTTCGTTTTACCGGCGCGGCGAATTTGTCCTTTACCTGCAAAGTTCCCTTGACGCCGAAGACTTCTGGGCTGCCCTGCGCCGCGCCGCGCAAACAGCCGATGACGCCTTCCTCCCCGACGGCGGCAAAATCCCCTGCGCCGACAAATACGATTACCTTCTTCCCCCGGAACTTCTCGCAAAACAATACCGGGCAAACATGCTTGACAGCGAAGAACTTAAAGCTGCCCTGGGAGGGTCCCGGGGAGACTGAGGGAAGGCCGGCGTTGTCCGGGGTCTCCGAACAACACCGGCCTTTTTTGTGCTGCTTTTATCTGGCCTTGGAGAGGGCGTCTTTTACTCCGGTAATGATGGCCCTGCTGGTGAGGGTTGCACCGGAGACTATATCCACATCGGCGGAATTGGCCGCCACGATGGCGGCGGGAATCCTGTTGATCGCCGCGTCGCCTATGCCCACGGTTTCGTGATGGGACACTATCTCGACCCTGCTTATCCTGCCGGCGCTCATGGTAACTTTTACCGTTACCGCGCCGCCCATTCCGGTTCCTTCTCCCAGATACTCATTGGCCGCCGTGTTAAGCGCCGGGCCGCCCGCCCTGTAGGTAAAGGAAGCGGACTGCACCGCCGTTTCCAGAGTTACCGGCCTTGGCGCGGGTTTTGCCCTGGCCGCGTTGGCGCCGGCTATCTGGCCGGTAACAAAACACTCGGCCAAATTACCGCCGCCCTGATAGAGGCCCGGATGCATGGAGCCCAGTTCACCGACGCCATACAGATTGGGAATCACCTTTCCCCACACGTCGAGAATTTCACATTCCAGGTTCCGTTTGGGGCCGCCCTGGGTATTGAGGTTTGAGGGAGTGATGTACAGGGCGTAATAGGGACCGGCGCCTATGGCTTTGAGGGTTGCCGGAGCCCGGCCCAGGGCGGCGTCATTACCTGCCGCCACATAGCGGTTGTACTCCGCGACCGTGCTGTTGAGATTTGCCGAAGGTACACCAATCTGCGCGGCCAGGGCGGCCAGGGTATCGGCCCGTTTGAGATAGCCCCTGGCAAGCTCTTCGGCATTGCCTTCGCTCCAGGTGGGTATAACTTTGTCGCGGGCGCTGGCCGCGTCAAAAATCATCCATGCCGGCAGAGGAAAGGGAATGGTCATGTGCTGGCCGTGGAAATCCTTGTAGCCATGCTGGGGGCTAAAGGATTCATCAAGGAAGCGGGTGCCGTCGGGTCCCACATAGATAGCCGCATGATTCCTGGCAAAGGCGCCTATCTGGGTTCCCCTGCCGCTTTCAGGATGCCGCCATGCCGGGTAGGGTCCCGAAGTGGCGTTCATGTGCCAGAGCTCGGCGCCCACCGCCTGGGCCATTTTGATGCCGTCGCCGGTATTGTAGAGGCCGCCCAAGGCGCCGCCGTAGGGCCGCTGGAGATAATCCTGAATCATTTCCTGATTGTTTTCAAAACCGCCTGTAGCCAGTACCACACCGTTGCGGGCCCTGACATTGATAAGTCTGCCGCCTGTTTCTATTTTTACGCCAAGCACCACCTTGGTATAGGGGTCCTGAATCAGTTCCTTTCCGGGAGACTCGAACCACACATCTATGTTGTCCCGGCGCTTCATCACCTGTTCCCGCAAACCTACCCAAAACCGGGGGGTTCCGGGGATTTCGGTATAGTACATGATAACCGATTCTGCGGCGGGAAGATCATAGTCTGCCCGCGGCCTGGTTTCGTATTCGGTATAGCCGAAATTATTCCACCATTTCTCAAAACCCGCCAGATGCCTTACATACATTTCGATGAATTCATCAGGCCAGTTGGTAAAGAGACCCCGTACCGCCTTGAGGTAGGTGATGCCGTCTTCGACGCTTGTGTAATCTACCACATGCTGTCCGGCAAAGCGGGTATTGCCTCCTTCTTCTCCTTCAGGGGCTTTTTCCGTCAAAAGCACTTTGGCGCCCGCATCGGCAGCGGTGATGGCCGTAATGGCCCCCGAACCGCCGAAGCCTACCACCACCACGTCATAGACAGCGTCCCAGGGAATGGTCTCGGCATAGGAAAAAGTAACGGTGTTTCTGTTCCCTCCGGCAGGAATCCCGTCTGCCCCGGAACCTGAACGGGTGGAATTACACCCGCCAAAAAGGAGAAAAGCCGCGAGGCACAGGACCGCGCGGTTTCCGGTTGAAAAATTGGCTTTCATGATAAACCTCCTCCACACTGATACAAGAAAAAGATATTGGAGAAATTTTTACCGGTATGCGACAAAAGGTATACCGCGAATTGTCAAAGTTGTCAACCGGACTTTTGATGTATCATAATAAGAACATCAGCCTGTTATTTTAGAAGATTACCCCCGGGCGGCGTATACCGCCGCGTCCAGTTGTGCTAGATTCACGGGACGGTTTTCCGGGATGTTTGGGAATTATTATATCGAAGAAGCCCGCTTCCGGTTGTTGATCAGCGGTTCCGGGTATGTGCGAAACCGGAACAGACAAGGTTTTAGAACGTGAACGGTAAATTTTTCTTTTTTCCTCTTGGTGTTTGTGTTGCGGTTCTTTTCCTGGTAAGTATGGCAGGGTGCGGCGAAACGCCGTTTTCCAGTCAGGATAGCGCGGCCCCGGTTTCTCCGAAACCGTCGTCTCCTGATTCCCCGTCTTCCCCCGGTTCCCTGCCGGTGAATCCCGGTTCGGCGGGCCGGATAGCCTGGTATGTTTCGGCGGGGGGGGACGATTCCGGCGCGGGGACCGATCCGGAACAGCCGCTGGCCTCTGTGCAGGCGGCGCTGGCCCGCATACGGTCCCAGTACCGGAACGAGAACTGGCCTGCCGGCAAAAGCGCGGTCATTGTGATACGCGGAACCATTACCGGTTCCGGTTCCTTCGGTCCCAACGAATCCATGGTCGATATTTCGGGGGCCGGTAACTATCCGCCCATTATCCTTGAGGGAGACCCTGTTTCGGGCGGCGTGTTAAACGCCAACAGAAGCAGAAACAGGGAAGGCCGGGTTTTGTACATCGGCAACAAC
>JAISCK010000120.1 GCA_031265635.1 Spirochaetaceae bacterium | reverse complement strand
AAGGACATGGCGGTAATTCCCGACGAAAGGGCGGGGCCCAATCTGGTTATCTATTTCGCGGAAGACGGCCATACCCGGCGGGTCGCCCGGACCATCGCCCGAAAAACCGGGGGCGAGCTCTTTGACATACGCGGCAAAAAGCCCCTGCCCGATTTGCTCGGCTACGACACCTTTTTTGTGGGGGCGTCCCTTGCGGAAGGCCGTATCGCCGCGCCGTTCAGGGATTTCCTGGCCCGGATTGACTTTATGGACGGCAGGGTCATCCCCTTCTGGACTGGCCGGGAGGACCCAGGTCCGGCGGAGGATTTGAACGGGGAGTTTGAGCGGCTCATCCGGGGGGCGCGGTTCCTGGGCGGCGGGGGCTTTTTATTTACCCGGCGGATAAAGGCAAAGGATATTGAAGAAAGGGCCGGAACCTGGGCGGAGGCCGCGCTTGAGGAACTGGGGCTGCGCCGGGCCGCCGGCGGGGACCAGGCGGAGGATATGGTAAAGCTTTTCGCGGCGGCTTACGGTGAACGCCTCGGCCCGGCGGTCTTTCAGGACGGAGACTGGACGCTGGAAATGGACGGGGTCCGCTGGTATTATGCCCAGGGCAGATTCCTCCCCCGGGAAAGCGTGGAGCGGCCCGGAGATTTCCGCCCCCAGTTCCTGTACCGCTATCCCCCGGAAGCTCCCGGCGGCCCGGATGAAATAAGCCCCTGGCAAAATACAGCGGACCGTATTATTTCCCGGCGGGAGTCTCTCGGCTCCTATAGGCCGTACCGCTCATTCGGAAACCCCAGCGCGGTCCGTTCCCCGTTTTTTGAAAGCCTCTGGCAGACCCGGAACCGGGAAGAAGCGTACGCGCGTCAGGAATGGATACAGTTTCTGGGACGGCCGGTACAAATACACCGGGGCATTGCCGCGCCCCTGGGCCGGGTGGAAAAGCGGATTCAGGAATTGGCGCGCGGCGACCCGGACATACAGGCGTGGCTCACGAGCCTGGCCAGCATTACCGGCTGGAACTGGCGGAATGTGGCGGGCAGCGGAAACCGCAGCTTTCACTCCTACGGAATAGCGGTGGACCTCCTGATGAAGGCCCAGCCGGGCATGGAAACCTACTGGCAGTGGACCGCCGCCAAAGGGATAGACTGGCGCACTATTCCCCCCGAAAAACGGCAGAGCCCGCCCGTCCCGGTGATCCGGGCCTTCGAGGACCAGGGCTTTATCTGGGGCGGCAGATGGTCCCGCTATGACACCATGCACTTCGAGTACCACCCGGAACTCCTGATCCTGGGAACCGGCCGAAACGATACGCCGCCGCCGGTTTTTTAAGCGTTCACGGCGCGTTGACAAGCTCCCCCGCACGTTCAAAACAACTGATGAAGGGGTCAAGCTCGGCCCTGACCCGTTTGAGAAAGGAAAGGGCCGCCTCGCTGTCTTCGCCGTACAGGGCGGGGCGTTTCCCTCCGGCGCCGGCGCATTCGGGGAAATGGGCCCAGAGGTAATCACAGGCGTCAAGGAGGCGCTCGAATTCTTCCTTCCCCGTGCCGCCTTCTCCGGTGAGGGCGGCCCTGAGAGTGCGGAGCATGGAAAGCTCATTCCCGATAAACGCCAGGACCTGTTCTTTTTTTGCTTCCCCGCCGGAAAGCCCCGCGCCGCGTCCTGTTGTCCCGCCGCCGCGTTCCGCCGCCGCGCCTCCGGCATTAGCCGCCACACCGCGTTCCGCCGCCCCGCCTCCGGCATTAGCCGCCACGCCGCGTTCCGTTGTCTCGCCGTCCGCCGCTTCGCCGCTCTTGACAGACCCGCCGCTTGCCAGGATTGCCCGCGCTTCTTCAAGGTTCACTATGGGTATGCCCAGGGGAAGCCCTGACGAGAGCAGATCCCGCATCCTCTTTTCACCGCTGAACTCTTCTTCAAAAAGATCGCGGTAGTTTTTCAGGCTGATAGTACTCAGTACCCTTTTGCGCTCTTTGGAGACGGCGGCAAAGACGCCCCGCCGGACGGCGGCTTCCGCGTTGATGAAACCGGAGAGGCGGTTCTGGCGGCAAAGCCAGGCAATGCCCGCCGGCGCCGCTTTCGCGTGGAAGCCGTCGACGCTGAAAGAAAAATCAAGGGCCCCGGTGAGTATCGGCCCGGACGAAAGGATAAGCGCCAGCGCGACGGCGCTCAGGCCCACCGAGCCCAGAGGGGGGAGCCGGGGCGGAAGCAGGGAATATTCCCGCAGGCGGTCAAAGAAGGCAAGGGGCGCCCAGGGCGTGCTGAAAAAAAAGCGCCGCCCCAAAAGGCCGCCCGAACCGGGAAGGGCGGAAAGGTCCAGGGCAAGGGGAATATCCCTGCCCCTGCTTCCGATAAAGTCCCCGATGTTCCAGTGCTGGGCTTCAAGGGCCACAACCAGATCGGGCGTCACGGAAAACGAATTGAGTACGGAAAGGGCCGTGTCAACGCAGATAATTTTGAAGCGCCGTTCCGGGACAAGGAGGCTTTTAAGTTCTCCAAGAATACGGTCAAGGGAAGGCCCCGCGCCAAGGACCAGCACAGGAGCCGGCCCGAAATCAAGATCATCTATTGTTCCGCTTTCGGGAAGCAGGGCGAGATTGCGCGCCGCGTTCCGCGCGTACAGCCTCCCCAGGCGTATCAGCGTGGCGGCATTGCCCCAGTCAACGGCGATGTTTCTTTTCAGCGCCCGGGCAAGACCGTTATACGTTTCGGGATCAAGCTGCCAGCCGCCGCCCAGGCGGAGCGGTTCTATCCTGCGGAAAGCGCGTTCGCCCCACTGGGAACGCACATAAGAACACAAAGACGCGGGGTCCCTGACGCGGACCAGCCTCACCGAGGGATGGCCAAGAATTTCCCTGTCCATCTCGGCAAGAGAAAAGGCCATAAGGTTTTCGTCGGTCTCAACGCACAGCAGCGCCGAGTCCCCGCTCATGGTATTGAGTATGGAAAGGAGCCCGTAACCCAGCAGGGGGGAAGGGCAGACATACAGGGTGCGGCCTGTCTTGTGGGCCCTTGCGGCAATACGCTCCGCCTGGGCAATAGGGTCAAGGACAGAAAGAAGGGTTTTACCCCGGTATACAACTGAAAAACCCCGCCGGGCTTTAATCCGCCGGGGTAATTCCTCCCGCATTACACATCCCGCATTACCGGCCCGGCCAGATCTGCCGGCTGAATACCTCTTCAAACTGGTTTCTGAACCGGAGGCTTGAGAGTATCTGCGCCCGCAAATCCTTCTGCATAAAATTCTGGCTCTGGTACTGGTACATATAGGTTATGTTATCAAGGGCGCTTTCTTCGGCGGTGCTTTCCGATTCAGGATACAGAACAACAACATTGAAATTCAGGACTATGGGAAGCGACGGCGTTCCTACCGGGGTCGAAAAAGCCTCGGTCCAGAACTGCTCATTGGCCTCCGCGTAGCCAAGTTCGGGGATAGTGGACGACGGAAGCAGAGCCGCCGCCCCAAAGACATTGTCCATTCCGCCGTAGGGTTCGTACAGGCCGTAATTCAGGGGCAGGGGCCCGATAGTGCTGACGCTTAAACCCCTGCTCTGCGCGGCGCTTTCAAAGCTGCCCGAATCCCGCGCCAGGCCGGCAAAATCCTCAGCCTGGCCCCGGTACCAGTTTTCTATCATGCCGCGCTGCGACTGCATAAGGTAACTTTTTATTTTCGCGTTCAGGGCGCTGTCCGAAACATCTATAGGCCGGGCTTCCTCGTCGCAGCGGTATATAGCCCAGCCCGAAAGCCCCGCAATCACCTCGCTGTACGCGCCCCTGGCAAGGGAAAAAACCTGCTCCCGCGCGCCCTCATCGGTGATTTCACCAAAGAACTCATAGGCCATGCGCTGGCCCATATTCCCCCCCTGCCCCGCAAGACTGTCCTGGGAATGGGCGCTTACCGCGTCCTCAAAGCTCATGGTTCCTTCTTTTATGGAAGCAAGTATCTGGAGAGCCTCTCTTTCGCTTGAGTTGACCGTAATGCGGGAAAGCTGGATAACCCGGAAAAGGCCGGGATTTTCCGCGGCAAAGGCGAGGACTTCCGCATCAGGATAATCATAGAGGGAGAAAGAAACCATTTTGAAAGTCCGTACAGGTTCAGCCATGGAAACAAGAAAATCCGTTTCTCCCTGGGGAACGGCAAGCCCCATAAGATCCTGCGCGTA
>JAISCK010000117.1 GCA_031265635.1 Spirochaetaceae bacterium | reverse complement strand
TGATCACCGCGCGGGCGGGTATGGGGATGTCGGGGACATGGATGCCGTCAACAAGGGCTTCAAGGCTGTCCGGGCCTCCGGGGAGTTCCGCGCGGCTTGTCAGGTCAAGGCAGGCCCGTCTCATCGCCAGGAGGCTTGCCCTGAGTATATTGATTTTGTCTATCTCGAATGCCGACGCCCAGCCTATACCCCAGGCAAGGGCCTCCCGGTAGATCAGCGTCATGGCGGCTTCCCGTTTTTTCGCGCTGAGTTTTTTTGAGTCATCAAGAAGCGCAACGGGAAAATCCGGGCCCAGAATCACCGCGGCGGCGCAGACAGGACCGGCGAGGGGGCCCCTTCCTGCCTCATCAATGCCGACTATCACGGGCCTCAATCCGGCGGGCCCCCGGCGGCATTGTCCCTGCCCTGGGGGGCATAGATACGGTTAAAGGCCGGGAGGCTGTCCAGGGGATATTCCCTTCCCATGATATAATGAAAGGCGGTAAAACGGTTGCCCCCTATAAAACCCGGCTGGGGAAGGCGCGGTTTTAGATGCGGCTCCGCTACCGGCGAAAAGATTTCCGAATTCCTGCCGTTTCCCGCATAGATGAAGGAGCAGCCCGATACGGAGGGGAAAAAGCCCCGCACCTCAATGGCCTTGGCGACAAAGGAGCTTGCAACGGTAAAGGCGCTGTCCAGAAAAACAGGCGTATCGTCCGAAGCGGCCTGCGCCTCGTTTTCCAGCGATACCAGTACCGCGTCCCGCGCCCCGGCCCGGAACGTTGAGTTTTGTATAACGAAAGGACTGTTTTTGCCCTCAAGAATCGAAGCAAAATCCCCGGCCTCGACAAAGAAGGCCGCCCCCTGAAACACGGAGCGGACGCCCGAAAGGGAGAGTACGGTTCCTGTTCTAAGGCACGACGCCGAAAAAGAACTGTCCGTTATGCCAAGAGTGCCCCCGGACATCTCAAGCATGAGGCCGTAGTTTCCCTCAAGGCTGAACGCGCTCCCCCGGATGCTTATGCGGCTGTTTACGGATTTTACGAGGGCTTCCCTTCGCGGCGCGGCGCTGAAAGAGAAAACAGAACTGTCTTCAACAGCGAGGACCGCTCCTTCATCAAGCAGGGCGAACATACCGTTATGCACAAGGGAAACTTCCCGGAGCTTGAGTTCGCCTCCTGTTTCAATATGGAAAACCGGGCCGGAAACGCCGCGCCGCTCCAGGTTTACGCCCTCAAGGGTCAGCGCGCCGCCGCGCACCCGTATTGAAGCGCCTTCTTCAAAGGCTATGGTAAGGGGCGCGGTTTTTTCCCAGGCGGTGTCATAGGACCCGCGGAGGCGCAAGTCCCCGCCCAGGACCACATTGTCTTTCAGGCGCACATCGCCTGAAAGGTAGATAACATTGGAACCGAGGCTTTCCGCCAGAGCCAGGGCGGCGTCCAGGGTGGAGAGGGGGCGCTGCCTGCTTCCGTCCCCGTTCCCGGTTCCCGATACGGCCGAAACATAGACCGTGCTGGGGTCAAGGGTAAAATGTGTCTGGCCCAGGGATGTTCTGTTTCCTTCCTTGTCTTCTATGTACGCTTCTACCCTGACATGGGTAATCTCGTCCGGCTCTCCCCAAAGATCAAGTCCCGCGCCGCCCATAAGCATGGCCCGCTTTCCCGACGCCGTCTCGGTACGGATCAGCATGAAAGGAAGGCTTTCCTCATCGTCTTCTCCCGGCGATATTCTTAAAACGGCGGGTCCCCGTATCCAGGAACCTTCAGGCGGCGCGGTAAAAAGGGACTGCGCGCCGCCGGGAAGGGCCGGGCACAGAAACGCGCACAAGAGGACCGCGCGCAAGAGAAGCGGCGGCAGAAAACGCGATGAGAACCCCCGGCCTGACGCCCGTACCGGCTTCATGAAGGCAGGCACGCGTCCAGGACTGAACGCAGTTCAGGATAGTCAGGGTAATAATGCCTTTCCAGTTCTTCCCGTGAAAGGCCCACAAGTTCGTGGCTCATATAATGAATCCAGCTATCCTCATCCCTGACGGAAAGCTCATGCTTTCTGCACCAGTAATCGGGCTGTATGGGAAGCTGTTCTTCCTTGTCAAAAATATATTTATAGTCGTGAACCGCTACTTTGAGGTCCCGGCGGGGTATGCCTTTTTGAAGAATAATATCCGCGAGATGATTGATGGTTCTCCCCGAATCAAAGATATCATCCACAAGGAGCACCTTGTCCCCTATCCTCAGGTGTTCGGGCGCGTAGGTCCAGCCTTCCACCATGATGCGCTCCGCCTCGCGCACATCGGTGTAAGAGCGGGCAACTACCGCGGCATAGTAGACCGGCCTCCCCTCCCCCCGGCGGAGTACCTTAAAGTATTCGCTTATGATATTGCCCAGATAGGCGCCGCCCCGCAGGGACACATAAATCACGTCGGGTATAAAACCCTCATGGTAAATTTTATGTGCCAGATGCAGGGCGTTATTCCGCACTATATCGTAGGGAAGAAATTCCTTGTTCATGGAACCATTCTAAACCACGAACAGCGCCAAACGCAACTAGCGCTTGAAGCGCATGGTCTCGACGGTATTGCCTTCCCTGACCACCCCAAACCAGAGTTCGGTCCTGGTTTTTTCCCTGAGATTGCGGTAAAAGCCGTCAAGGTCATTGACGGTTTCCCCGTTGATGCCGGTAATGAGGTCGCCCCGCTGGAGGCCCACAATCGCCGCGGGGCTCCTGGCTATGACATCGGCCACAAGGATGCCCCTGGCCCCCGCGTCCAGTTTAAGCGTGGACCTGATATTGTCGGAAAGGGGTACGGCGTACACACCGGGCCAGAGCTTGTTGTTCTCGGCGGCGGCTTCCTCGGTGCGTTCCTCAATGCGGACCTGCAGTTCCTGGGGCCTGCCGCCCCGTATCAGGGTAAAGGCCGCCCTTTCGCCGGGCCTGAGATCGCCCACCGCCAGGGTAAGGGCGTTCATGCCCCGCATCTCCCTGCCGTTAAGGTGGGTGATAAAGTCGCCGGGCTGTATGCCGCCCCTTTCGGCGGGGGAACCGAGGAAGATCTGGGAAACCAGGGCGCCCCGCCTGCCTTCGAGGTTGAGGGCGGCAAGGGTCTCCCGTGAAGGGTCCATGAGGGAAACGCCGAGCCAGCCGTAACGGGTGGTCCCGGAACTTATGAATTCATCTATGGAACGCTTGGCGTTGTTTATCGGTATGGCAAAACCCAATCCCACGGAACCGCCGCTGGAACTGCCGCTGGCTATCCAGGTATTGATGCCGATGACCTCGCCCCGTATGTTTACCAGCGCGCCGCCAGAGTTCCCCCGGTTGATGGACGCGTCGGTCTGAATGAAGTCGTTGATGTTGCCGGCGGGCCCTCCGGTGCGTCCGACGGCGCTGACTATGCCCATAGTCATGGAGGACATGAAGCCCAGGGGATTACCCAGGGCTATGGCCCAGTCGCCCACCTTTACCGCGTCCGAATCCCCCAGAACCGCCAGGGGATATTCGTTCCCGGACTTGAAGGAAACCATGGCAAGGTCCCGCCGGGGGTCGCCGCCTACAAGGGTGGCGGGAACTTCCTGGCTGTCGTTCAGGGCCACTGAAATTTCCGTGGCGTCGCCGACCACATGCTGGTTGGTCAGCACATAGTAGGTATCCCCGTTCCGGCGCACAATGATGCCCGAACCAAGGCCCTCGGAACGGAATTCCCGCTCCTCGCCGTTGTTGTCGGGGGTCCCGAAAAAGAACTCCCAGGGTATGCCGTTAAAGCGGGGCGCCTGCTGGCGCCTGACCGAAACGGTTTTTAATTCCACCACCGAAGGCTGAACTTTATCCGATATGCCGCGCATGGCGGTTTGCAGGCTCTCCGCCACGGCCAGGGCCTCGGCGGGTATGACTACCTGTGTTTCCTGGGCCTTTGCCGTGTTCTTTGATCCGGGGGTAGAACAGGAGAATGACAGAAAGGCCAGGGAAAACCCGAAAATCACCCCCAGGAGAACAAGATTGAACACAAGGAAATTTTTTGAGGACAAACGCTTCATCAGCTTCATAAAGTACTCCATATTATAATCTTAATACTAAGATAATAAAAAATCACCGGAAAAGTTAC
The DNA here is from genome assembly GCA_031265635.1 of Spirochaetaceae bacterium. Lineage (GTDB taxonomy): Bacteria > Spirochaetota > Spirochaetia > Treponematales > Breznakiellaceae > JAIRTD01. The sequence goes on along the minus strand of JAISCK010000117.1, from coordinate 241 downwards.
ATAGCCAGGATTTTTCCGGGGTATAGTCCGCCGGCATGCCTCTCCGGGGGGTGGCGGAATACCGCGCGCGGTATGGAGACAGGGGGGCGCGGCGATAAAGCGGCGCGTGGCCGGGGCGGCGGGGAAAGAGCGCCCCCCTCTTGCTATTCGGTGAGGATTTCGGTGCGGTCCCTGAATATGGCTATCGTGTGTTCCCAGTGGGCGGAGAGTTTTCTGTCGGCGGTAACCACGGTCCATTCGT
>JAISCK010000086.1 GCA_031265635.1 Spirochaetaceae bacterium | reverse complement strand
CCCTATGTGCGCAGCGCCGATGAGCAGATACCCCTCAGATTCAGCGAGCTTGATGTCTTCGCGGCCAAAAACCAGACCAAGGTCATGATAGCCAAACAGCCCCAGCTTTCCTTCTCGTCCTTTACCATTCTTAAACCTACGGGCATAAACTTTGCCCTGGTTTTCTATGATCTCCCCGACATATTTGATTCCCTGGTGATGTTCTTTGAAAAGACCTACAACAAAGAGGCGAATGTGCCCCAGATTGACGCGAAGAAATGTTCCAAGCAGACTGTCGAAACCATCAAAACAACAATGGGATTCAAAGGGGATTTCGTTTCCGAGTAAGGCGTTCTCCCTGCGGACAAAAGCGGATAAAAAAAGAAGCCCGGATCAGGTCCGGGCTTCTTCGTTTTTAGGGCTTGGGCTTTTAGCCCGCCGCTCCGGCCTTTTCCAGTTCGGCCTGAACCACGGCAAGGAGGGCTATGGGCACGGAATAGGGCGAGCAGGACACATAGTCGAGCCCCGCGTCCATACAGAAGCGCACATTGCCCGGATTGGCGCCGTGTTCGCCGCAGAGGCCGCAGACCAGATCGGGCCTGGTAAGCCTCCCCCGTTCCACGGCCAGGGCGATGAGTTCCATAACCCTGGAGTCCAGGGTGCTGAAAGGATTGCCGTTGATAAGGTCAAAAAGGGTATAGTCGGGCATAAAGGCGGTAAAGTCGTCCCGGGAAATGCCCAGCGTAGTCTGGGTCAGGTCATTGGTCCCGAAACTGAAGAAACGGCCGTACTTGGCTATTTCCCCGGCTCCGAGCGCCGCCGCCGGAAGCTCTATCATGGTGCCTATCTGGTACTCGACGGGTTTTGCCTTTTTGGATTTCCGGAGTTCCTCCTCTATGTCCACAATACCCGTATAGCTTGAACCTTCGATCTTTTTGCCGTAGGCGATGAGCTTGAGTTCCGAAGCGTTCATCACTATGGGTATCATGATTTCGGGTCTGACGTCGATTTTTTCCTGCCTGAGCTTGTAGGCGGCCTCAAAGATGGCCTTGATCTGCATGGCGTAGATTTCAGGATAGGAGACCGCTATACGGCAGCCCCGGTGTCCCAGCATGGGGTTAAACTCATGCAGGGCGTCAATCCGGGCAAGAACCGCCGCCTTTGACGGCCTGGTCTTCTTTGCCTTTCCGACATAGCTTAAATACGCCTTTAACTCGTCGTCATTATGGGGCATAAATTCATGGAGGGGTGAATCAAGGAGCCGTATGGTAACTTCCTTGCCGGCCATAACTTTGAGAATCCCGTAAAAGTCGTTGCGCTGCATGACCTGAATCTTGTCCAGGGATTTTTTTCTTTCTTTGGGAGAATCGGAAAGCAGCATTTCCCTGAATACGTTGATCCTGTCCGCCTGGAAGAACATGTGTTCGGTACGGCAGAGCCCTATGCCATCCGCCCCGAAGGACAGGGCCAGGGCCGCGTCCCTGGGGGTTTCGGCATTGGCCCGCACATGGAAGGCTTTGAGGAAGCTCTTGCTCAAGGCGATAAAATCAAGAAGCCCGGATTCTTTTGGATCAGGCTCAATGAGCTGGGCGGTTCCCAGGTATACGCTGCTCTCTCCGTAGAAAGGCACGACTATGGTTACATAGTCCCCCTCGGAAAAAACGAAGTTCCCCAGGACGGCCTTTTTGCCGGTTATCCTGAGCGCCGGGGCGACAAGGGATACCTTGCCGTACTGGCGGGCCACTACCGACGCGTGGGCGGAGAAACCGCCTTCCGCGGTAAGCACCCCGGTGGAAACCTCTATGGCCTTGACATCCTCGGCAAAGGAAGAAATCAGCACCAGGATGAAGTCGGTATCCTCGCCCTTGGCTATGGCCTGTTTGCGGGCCTCAAGAAGGGCGTCGGTGCTGAAATACACCCTGCCTATGGCCGCGCCGGGAGCGCCGGCTATGCCGCCCTTCCAGCTCTTGAACCCCTTGACCGAAGCGGGATTGATAACAGGGTGGAGGATTTCGTTAAGCCTCAGGGGTTCTATGGCTTTTACCACGTCGGCGTTGGAAACAATCTTGCGTTTGGCAAGGTCAAGAAGGAGCTTGATGTCCGCCTGCGTCGATTTCTGGTCTATAAGGCGCTGTTCAATAAGCCAGAGCTTGCCGTTTTCGACGGTAAAGCGGACCTGGCGTATTTCCTTAAACCTGTCTTCCAGGGTCCAGGCGATTTTTTCAAGCTGCTTAAGATGGGTGGGCCCTATTTTGTCGATATTCTGGCCCTGGGCGTCGCTTTCGTTAAATTTCCCCCGGTAGAACTGGCCCTGGAGATGCTTGTCTCCGGTAACTACATTGCGGCTGAAAAAATCCCCCGAACAGGAATCTTTGCCGTAATTGCCGTATACCATGGGCTGTATCATAAGGGCCGTGTCGCGGTCATTCTGCTCATCCATCTGCAACATTTTCGAAATTTCATTTAAGGTGATGAGTACCTGGTTTTCGGCGCTGTCAAAAAAGCCGTCGGGAAAGAATCCTGAGTACTCGTCCATGTAGGCTTCGGCGCTCTTGTCAATCTTAACCGGCTTTTCCTTGGCCCCAAGTTCGTTGGAAGGCCCGGTAATGCCCAGGGCGCGGTCAAGAAATTTGATCCGGCCCCTGATTTCGTTCTGTTCCTTGGCCTTGTCCTCAAGTTCCTTGATGCGCTCTTCAATCTTGAGCATGCCCCGGACCAGAAAGAGTACTTCATGGGCGGCAAAGTCCTTGCCCACCCATTTGGCAAAACCGTCTATGGTGGGACGCACCAGGCCGAAGTTATGCAGGGTGGGATACGTGGTTACCGCCAGGTTGCTGGATATAACCACCTTGAGAAGCAGGGGGTTGTCTTTATCGCCGAATTTCTTTCCTACCTTGGAAGCGCATTTATCAAGGAGCGCCCTGACATCCTTTTTTACGGCGTCCATCTGTATCCCGCTGGCTATTTCAGTATCCAGAATGAATCCGGGAAGTATGGGAAATCCCAGTTCGGCGAATTCATTGGCCTGACGGCCCCGGATACCCAGCAGTTCCGGTTCCACGGATTTGGGAATCACATCTATTTGGCTGAAAAAATGTATTCTACTATCCATATTTACTGTCCTTTAGAAGAGCTTTAATACGTTGTTTACCGGCCCGTGAAGGAAGGCCTCAAACATATTGCTTGCCCCCTGGGCAAGATAACGCTGTAGTTTGGCTACATCCTTAATGTCGTTTCCGGCCACGGCAAATTCTATGGCGCTGCCGTGTTTGACCTTACCCCATTTAAAGAGAGAGTTAATATCGAGGATACGTTCCCCGTCATAGTAGATGAACACTTCAAGCTGAGGGTATTTTGCTTTGTAACTTGCCACAATGCGCTTCCAGGCTTCAACATTCCCGTTATGGAAAAGTTCGTTCTGCACCACCACGGCGTAACGGGGGGTCATCTTGACCGGGCCCTTGGGAGCCGTTACCGGCGGCGCCGAAGCGGTTACCACCGGGGCGGCGATGCGCTGCGCCTCAGGCGCCGGAGCCGGAGGCCGGGGGCGTCCCCGTGCCCTGCCCCGCGCCGGGGCTTTGGGAGCCTTTACGGCCTTGCGCCCCCGTTTGGGAGCCTTTTCGGGAGCCTCCGCCGCCTTCTTGAGTTTTTTGACCGCAAAATTTCCCCGCAGCAGCGCCGGGGGCGCCTTTACCTTCGCGCCCTCAAAGAGGCTTGCCGCGATTTCAGCGGCCGTACTACAGGTTTCGTCAGCCGGGGCGCCGCCTTTTCCGGCGTATACCACAAGAAGTTCCCGTTTGCGAAGCTGTCCAAGGCCGGACAGTTCCTCGGCGTTTTTCGGATTGGCGACTAAAAGTCCCATTTCGGGATGATGATACGCCACAATAAGATCAACGCCCTTCCATTTGGAAAATTCCCCGGCCAATGCCGAAGGTTCGGCGACCACGGATTTCAGGTTGGAAGAAACCGTTCTGTAACCCATTTTATCCACCAGAATCATGCGTAAAAGCAGGGCCGCTCTTTCGCCTGAAAGATCTTCATCGCCCAGTTCAAACAAAGTATCGCCAAGGTTTTTAGTATTTCCGATGGCATCCACCACGCCTATAGTTTTTTTGATCTGTCTGACAGCCGAATTAAAACCAGAACGGGTGGAGAGAATCTCAAGATTCGTTCCGTCGTTAGCCATAAATTCTTACCCTCCCAGAAAAAACGCCCCCGTTATCGGGGGCGTTTCGGTTCGTCAACCGATTAAGCGGTATTTAGATTTCCCTGAGCGCGCCGCCACCGCGGCGTCCCGAACCGGCCTTCCGGCCCCTGCCGGATTTGGCGCCGGCTTTCCGGCCCCTGCCGGGTTTGGCGTCAACAACGCCGGCCTTTACCCTGCCGCTTTTGGCGGGAGCTTCCAGTGCCGGAGCGCTCGCGCTGGCCGGAGCGCCGGAATTGAGCATATCAAGGTAAGCCTGTCCGCCTTCGCCCGCCGCGGCCTGACCCTCATCGGGCAGGTCGACAAAGGACTGGTTGATGTCCTGACGTACCGTGGAACGGCGGCGGCTGAAGGACGCAAACGCGGCATCCTGGAATCCCTTGGATACGCCGTGGAGGAACTCGTTGAGTACGTTTGCCATGGCGTCCAGAGTGGCTTTCTTCCGCTTGATGGAGGTGATATCCACATCAAGGAGAAGGCCGGGCTGGATATGATAGGGATTAATCATGTAATCAAACCGGTAGTATTCCTTTTCAAGGAAGGCAAGCCGGTCTTCCATAACCCGTCTTTCGATGGGGTACTTGTAATCGTACATTTTCTTCATTCTTTCGCGCATGAGCACGATGCGGTGCCGTATCCTGTCTTTTTCGAACAGATAGGTCCGGTTCATGCGTTCAACTTCGGTATCCTTGGATTTTACAAAAGAAATCTCGTCCCAGGCCTTGTCGATAGCCTCGTACATGGGCTCGCCGGTCTTTTCCTTGATCTCCTTGCGTATCCGTTTCTTGTTCTTGTCCGCAAGGTCTTTGAAATCGGTAACGCCAAAGAAGGGCTTGGAATTTTCGTAGATCACTTCCAGGATATCCCAGAGGTGGGCCACTTCGATCTCAAAACTCCTCATCTGCACATCGTAGGCCTTACGGTCTTCAATGAGCTGGGCATTGTCAAAATAGCGCATGGTAATGGAATAGCGCTCGTCGGGGAGGTTGGCCGGATCGGTATCCTCGTATTCCCGGATCACGAGTTCGCGGGCGTTCTTGAGGTTCTCGATGTACTGGTAGCCCATCTTGGAGGTATCAAGGATGGAGGTGATTGAGTTGATGGCGGTATTGAAACCCCGGTTGCGGATATTTTCCATGTCCACGATCTTTTTGAGGTTTTCCCGCACGTTAAGCTGGTCAAAATTTTCAGGATCAATTTCGGCCCTGAGGTCCTGAATCTTGTCCATGAGGCTCTTGGCCAGTACGTTGTAGCGTTTGGACTTGGGATCATCGATCTTGTCATCGGTGTAGTCTTCGATTTTGTTCATCTTTTTGAAGATGATTTCGCTGTCGGAAAGTTCCTCAAGCCCCTGGTCTATCCTCTGGTCCTTGAGTTTTTCGATTTCCTTGTCCAGGGAATCAATGATGAATTTGGAAAGAAGATCCTTGATGAGGAAAGCCACGGTGGACTGGTAGTGGAAAATCGGGCTGATAAGCTCCGAATCAAGGATGTTCACCGAAAGTTTAACATCCGTTACGGTCTTGGGCTTTATCAGGTTATCCTTGAAGGCGCACTTGACGATTGAATAGGCGTTTTCGCCCCGGATAAAGGCGCCGGTATCGGTCTTTTGCCTGAGCAGGCTGTTGGTCAGGTTTTCAAGGTCATTGACGCCGCGCTGGATATGTCCCTGCAGGTGGCCGTACATATTGACCATTGATTTTTCGATTTCGCCGGTATTGAACTTATCGGCGCCGCCGACCTGGTCAAGGAGGTCCGCCACCTCTTTGGGGGTATAGCGGGCAAGAACCTTGGTTTCTTCGCCGTCTATAAAATTGCGGACCTTTTTTACCATTTCGTCTTCAGTCGTTACCATGTAACGGTTGAACATGTTCTGGTAATTCTGGTTGAAATAGTTATACAGCTTCTCTTTGACGCCGCCCATTATGTCAAGACGTTCTAGCGCGTCTTTGGGCAGGCGAGAGATAAGGTGGTGAAGAACCTTGTTGGTTTCTTCCTCGAGAAGCTGGTTAACTTCCTTCTGCTGATCCCGGTATTCCTGGGCTAGCGAATTCCGCGAGCCTACAGCGCTGGGTTTTTCTGGATGAAAAACATTCGGGCTCTTGGGCAGGTCAATGGCTCCCATATCCTGACTCCTTAAAAATTTGTTTTGTTCCTCTGATTGTTATTCTAACAATTCCTTTCTATCATATCAATATTTTGAATTAAATGTAAAGCCCTTTTTTCATTTTGTGGGCCAAGAACGGTAATATTTAACAAACAAAGGGGGAAATCCGCGATTTTTGCCCGGTAAAGGCCAAAACCGGCCCGGGAAACCGGTTTTCGGGCCAGTTTCAATTGTCTTTTCTTAAAACTATATGGTACAATACAAGTATGGGAAACGTAATGACATTCGGAAAACGCATACTCTTTTTGTCAGTTTTGTTCTGTGCCCTCCCTGTTTTCGCGGCGGACCAGAGAAGCCGGGGACTTGACGTATATGTCATTTTCGATGATTCAACTATGGACAGCGCGAACAGGGCCGAGGCGGTAAGCTGGCTTTGCCTTACTTTTATAGACAGGATTCTGCAAAACGGAGACCGTCTTGTGCTATGTTCCGCCAGGGAAAGGCCGGAGATTCTCTTTAACAGAACCATTTCCGGCGAGGACCAGAAAACCGAGGCCAAAAATCTTGTCCGGAATATATCAGGCGGCAGGGGAACGGTGAACTACGCGGCGGCCCTCAGGGACGCGGCCCGGCGCAACGCGGAGCAGCGCATCGCCTATACCCTGCTTATCGGAGGGGCGGGCATGGGAGTTTCCCAGGAAAACGATGTGGCCGAACTGCTCAGGTATTCAAAGACCGACAACTTTCCGGGATGGAAGATAATCACCATAGGGCTGGGGGTGGATTCCCGCGCGGGAAGCGCCGCGGCATCTTACATGAATCGCTAGTTTTATCTATACTTTTGGGTGATGATGCGGAAGGCCCTGGATTTTATACAAAAACACTGCTCCTTTTTGCTGACTACCCACGACGGGGCTGACGCGGATGGTATAGGCGCGGAGATCCTTCTTAAAAACATTCTGGAAAAGAAAGGCAAAACAGTAAGAATCATCCATGACCGTCCTGTTCCCGACCGCTTTTTGTTTATGCTTGCGCCCCAAAACTCCATAGAGGTGTGGGACAGGGAAAAACACGCCGCCTTTGCCGGGGAATCCGCCTTTATCATGCTTGATACTTCCGACGAATACAATATAGGGAAACTAGCCGAAGAAGCGCTCCCTTACGCGCGGGGCGTTCTCATAATCGACCATCACGAACTCAATCCCCTGTCATCCCTGGACGGCTATGTAGATTCCAAAGCCGCGTCAACATCGGAGATGATACTCCGCATAGGAACCCGTTTGCGCGTCGGCCCGGACAGGGAAGCCGCGGCGGCGGCCTTTGCCGGCATAGTGTACGATACCGGTTCCTTCGCGTACATGAAAACTTCCGCGTCTACCTTCCTTGCCGCGGCCCGGCTTATAAAGGCCGGGGCAAAAGCCTACGATACCTACCAGGCCCTGTTCGAGAGCGCTTCCGCCGGGGCGTTGCTGCTGCAAAAACAGGTGCTTTCCACCCTGACGTTTCACGGCGGGGGCCGCGTAGCCGTGCAGATACTCCGCAAAGAGGACCTCAGTTCAACCGGCGCGAGTTTTGAGGACGCCGAAAATTTCATCAACCTCCCCCTGCGGAGCCGGGAAGTCATGATCTCCCTTCTCATAAAGGAAAACGAAACGGGGCTGGTGCGCTGTTCCCTCCGTTCAAAAGGGCAGATAAACGTGTCAAAAATCGCGCAGACTTTTAACGGCGGCGGCCATGCCACGGCGGCGGGGTTCAAGAGCAAGCTGGGCATCGAAGATACTCTCGCGCAGGTACTGAGCATGGTCGAAATCACCCTGAGCAAACTATGATCACGAAAACGTTCAGAATTTTTACCTTCACCGCGTTCATCCTGGCCTTCCTCTGTATCATTGGCCTTCTCGTCTTTCCCCGCCTGCCTTTCGCGAAAAAAGAGAGCGAAGCGCGCCAGAGCCGGGTGATTGTGCCCCTGGCCCCCGCGTCAGGCGAGACCTACCCCGGCGGCAACGCGGAACGCATGGCCTATGAGGATGATATAAGCGCCAAAATCGCCCTTAAAGAAGGGGAAAGCCTGGTTTCGGTACTTACCGGGAATTTTGACGGCGACCCCCTGGATGAACAGATTGTGGCCTACCGCAAATCCGGCGAAATTGACGGCCCCGTCTACATAGCCTATGTGGATTTTGACGATGACCTGGGAGGATACCGGAGAGTCTGGGATTTTTCCACTCCCCTTACCCGGCAGGGCACGCTGAACCTTTACACCGTTGATATGATAGGCGACCGCAGTATATGCCTGGTCATCATGGGCATGAACAACGACGGCGAACAGACCCTTACGGTTTTACAGAAAAAAACCGTCATGCCCCGGAGCGGCAGGGATAATACCCCTGAGGCGCCCTTCCTCAAAATAGCGGAACTGCGGGTGGACGGTTCCATCAGCATACGGGAACTTGAACGGACCACCGCCTACCAGCTCGGCTACACCCGGGGCGAACCTTTTACCATAGCCGCCCACGGCAGGGACGCTGATTCCCAAAACCTGATGGACCAGATAGAAACCGTCTATGCCTATAACCGGGAAAGCGGCCTTTACGAGAGGCAGCGCACGGTGCGCATTCCCGGCGCGCAGATAGAACAGCGCCTGCTCAGGGAACTGCTCTCGGGATCGGCGTCAAAATTTGAGGAGTTCATTGACGGCCTGTGGTATTATGTAAACAACGACGGAACCCTGGACCAGAAGCAGTATATTTATTTTGATCCTGAAAACAGGGAAATAATATTTTTCGGCGACCAGATACAGCAGGTGTTTTCCTGGCGCAGTTCAAGCCCCACCCGCTACGGCCTTTACATTTCAAGCCAGAATGTTTCGGTAGTTACCCTGACCCGTTTTCTGGAGCTTGAACTTGAATCCCTGGAAGGCATACGGCTCAGGGTAGTTGAGGATGTGAGAATCAAGATAGGGGTCAGCGATCCCTGGAACGGTTCCTACAGAAAGGCCGGAACAGTGAGTTCGCGGCGCGAACAGGCTTCCCCTGAACCGTATCCGTACATTGATTCGGTGTATTCCGGCTATATAGGCAAAATGACCTTTGACAAGACAGGAAGCTACAGCCTTGATTCCGGGACTTCGGTCCAAAGGGGACGCTATGCCTTCTTCATGCTCGGCGATACGGAACTGCTGGAACTCAGGTCCGGGACAGACAGGAACGTATACCGGGTAAACTGGGGGGAAGGCGGCAGGCAAAACCAAAACCCGCCGCCGGCGGAACTGACCCTGGTACGGGTACGCCTGAGCACCAGGGGCATACAGGAACTCCACGAGACGGCCATTTCCATGACCATGAACCCGGAAGCCTGAACCTATTGAAACACCGGGAAAGACTCAAAGCCCGCGTCCTTGAGACTCAGTATGGTATGGTTGTAATCGCTGCCCGGTTCTATGGTAACAGCCCAATACTGGTTTCCGTTTACCGCTCTTTCTATAATTGAAGGTTCAAAATCTTTTGCCCTGAGCTTTTCGGCCTGGGCCAGGGCGTTTTCCCGCCGGCCGTAAAGCCCGGTCTGGATAAAAACCTCTGTGCTTTGCGTCCCGGCAGAGGCCGTCCGCGCGGGGGCTTGTTGGGGACCGGGGACGGCCGGTGTGGCCGCCGCTTGCGCGGGGGCAGCAGGTACAGCCGGCGCGGAAGCGGGCGGCGCGGAGGCGGGGGGATTTTCCCCGCCGGGATAGAGGAGCCACAGGGCCGTGGGAGAGGCCGTGTCGCCTGAGTCCCCGGCAATGCGGGCCTCGGGGCTCGCCGGGTATTCCCGCGTCAGCATGGTTTTATATGCAAGATTCCCTGAAAATTTCCACAGGAAATAACAGGTCCGGGCCCTGAACTCCGCGTAATCGGGATCATCAAGAAAAGACGCCAGCATGGCGTAGTCGCCGCCTCCTGAACGGAAGGCGCTTATCAGGGCGCTCAGGTAACGCGCCCCGGCAACCAGGGAACGGTCCCGCGCCGAGGCAAGCAGGTTTTTTACCGCGTCATCGGCGCTCTTCCATTCCCCCAGGGCGGCAAGGCACTGGGCCGCGCGGAGCATAGC
>JAISCK010000133.1 GCA_031265635.1 Spirochaetaceae bacterium | reverse complement strand
CTGGTACTCAAGGCGCGGCGGAGGAAGGGAAAAGGACCCTTTTTCAAGGGGAATGCAGACGAGTACCAGAACCGCGCCGGAGCGCTGCTCCGCCGGGAGAGGGGCCCTGCTTTCAAGGATCAAAAACGGCGATAATTCAATATGAAAAGGCAGGGGGAAAACAAGGGGTTTGGCGGGGTCCCAGCCTGAAAGCAGCAGGGTAAGTTCGGCTCTTTCACCGGCTCTGAACAGGGGGAGCGGCGCCGCCCAGGAAAGGCGGGGGCGGTACGCGCCGGGAAGCGGGCCCAAAACCTCCACGGCCAGGCTGCCGGTAACAAATTCCCTGCCGGGCGCTTCTATTTTAAGGAATTCCAGGCTGGCCCTTCCCGCCCGTTGCGGGATAAACACACATTCAATATGGGTCCAGACCTCCTCTCCCGCGCCTTCCATGACCCTGGGCCCGGTGCGTACCCGTTCCAGGACCAGGGACCCCGTGAGGGGGGGAAATTCAACCTTGAGTTCCTCAGGCTTTCCGTGATCCACAAGGAGGCTGACAATCCAGGGGGTATCGACCTGTACCGGGCCGGGTCCTGCCTGCACAATCACCGTAAGGGCGTCATCAGGCCGGACTTCGGCGCAAACAAGGCCCAGCAGGAAGAGAACCATATACGCCCGGCCGGACACTGTCAGTAGTCCATGCCCGGAAAAGTATCTTCGCTTTCTTCCCGGCTTTTCCATTGTTCCCGCTCCTTTTGGCGTATATATTCCAGGAGAGCGCCGCCTTCTCCGGCTTCAAACTGTTCCATGCGCGAAGCGTCAGGCGAGGCGGCCTTGTCCTGGGAAAGGGAAAGAAGGCTCAGTTCCAGATTCCGTTTCGCGCCGGTGCGGCCGCTGTCGTATTTCAGGGCGTTCCTGAATTCCCCGGCGGCTTCCCCGTAGTTTCCCGCTTCAAAATAAATGATACCTGTATTATAGACAATACGGTACAATAATTCCCTGTCTTTTTCGCTGTCCCGCCCTGCTATGCCGCGTTTTGCCCTGTCAAAGCGCTCAAGGGCCGCGGCGTCCTCGTTCATGGCCATATACGCCGTGCCCAGGGCAAACTCGCCGTAGGGCTCCGCGTCCGAAAGAGCAAGGGCGTTCATATAGGCGGCTATGGCCTGGTTGTAACGGCCTGAGGAAAGGTGAAAATTCCCCTCCATGATGAGGAGCTTTTCGCGGACCCGGCCCGCGCAGCCTGAACAGGCGATAACCAGAACAACAAGAAGCAATTTTTTCATCCCATCCTCCGCCGGCCCAGGCGGGAAAGGAAAAGGCCGCACAATCCCGCGCCCATAAAGAGCCGCCAGCGGGGCCTGCTTTCGCGTTTTACCCCTCCGGCAAAGCCCTCTGAGGCAAGACCTTCAATATGGTTTTTAAGAACCAGGGCGGCGTCCTGCCTGTTGCCGTCTATATAGACGCCGCCTGTTTTTTCCGCGCCGGAACGCAGCGGCTCCCGGCGCAGGGAACTGGTTACCGGCCTTCCGTTTTCGTCAAGGACCAGGCCCTGGCCGGAGGGAACCACTGTCCCTTCGGGGGAACCGAGACCCACGGCGACAAGGGCCGTATCGCGGATTTTAAGTTTTTCCACGGCATGCTCAAGGGAACCGGAAAGGGTCTCGCCGTCGGAAAAAAGCACCACGCGCCTTTTGGACGGAAGGCTTTCCTGAAAAGCCCCGGAAGCCGCGTCAAGCAGTTCCTCAAGATTGGTCCCGCCGCCCGAAGCCGACGATGAAGAAACCACGGCAAGGTAATTCAGCACCGCCTCGGCGTCTCCGGTAAGGGGAACGGCCAGGACTCCCCTCCCCCGGCCCAGGGCAAGGCCAAAGCGTATGCCCTCCGAGGCCCTGACCAGTTCTTCGGCAATGAGGGCGCCCCGGCGGAGCCGTGACGGCAGGAGGTCCCGGGCGTCCATGCTCCGGGAAACATCCAGGGCTATAACCACGTCAACGCCCCGCCGCGGCTCGGGCACAAGCTGTATGCCCCAGCGGGGCCCGGCCAGGGCAACAAGGGCGCAGGAGAGGAACAGAAAAAAGAACAGTTCGGAACGCCGGAAACTCCGGGCGTTTTCCTCAAGGAGCCTCCGCTGTTCTTCGGGGCCGAGGGCCCTGAGAAAAACCAGGAGGCCCCGGCGCTTCCCCCGGTAATGAAAGGCCGACCACAGGGCCAGGGGAATAAGGAGGAAAAATAAAAACAGAAGGCGCGGGTTGTCAAAACTCACCACAGGGCCCCCAGCACATAACGGCGCAGTACGCGGACAGCGAGCAGGAGCAGTACCCCGGCGGCAATAAAGGGTTCGTGAAGGGGAATACGGCGGCGTATCACCCCGGAACGCCCTATGCTGAGTTCCCCGCTGTCAAGGCGGGCAAAGGCCGAGGCAAAACCCTCAGCCGACGGAGCGGCGATATAGACGCCGCCGCCTTCTTCCGCTATGGCCCTGAGACTGTTGTGGTCGTAGCGGGAATCAAAGGCGCCTGTCCTCCGCAGCTTTGTCAGCGGGTCCACATAGTCTATGGGCACTTCACCGGCCCCGCCTACGCCTATCACCCAGAAACCGGCCCCGCCGGAACGGAGCGAAGCGGCGGCGTTTTCAGGATGAATCGAGCCGGCGTTGTTCTCTCCGTCGGTAATGAGTATCACGGAACGCCGGGACGCGCCCCGGAAATTCCGTACATGAAGAGAAGCAAGGGCAAGGGCGGTCCCTATGGCGGTCCCGTCTCCCAGTTCTCCTATGCGCAGAGCGTCAAGGCGGGTAAAAAAAGCCTCCCGGTCAAGGGTCGGGGGAACGAGGAGCGCCGCGTCTTCCCCCAGGGCGACAAGCCCCAGGGCGTCCTGGGGCCTTGTCATGGCAAAGGAACGGACCAGGTCCCGGGCCGCGTCAAAACGGTTTTTGCCGTTCATGTCGATACCGGCCATGCTGGGGCTCACGTCAAGGATGAACACAATATCCGCGCCCCGCGAGAGCCATACGGTTTCCGAAGAAACAAAAACAGGCGCGGCGGCGGCAATGAAAAGCAGGACCAGGGCCGCGATATTCCCCGCCCTGAGAAAACGCACCAGGCTGTCCACGCCAAAGGGCGGCCTGAAGGAAGCCCCTCCCGGAGCCCCCAGGGGAACGAGGAGCGAAAAATCATCTTTCCTGAAACGGGACAGGATGACGGCAATTACCGGAAGGGTCACGCCTATAAAAAGGACCGGCGGCGCGTCAAAGCCTATGCTCACGGCCTCCCCCCCGGCGCGGCCTTTTTCGCTGTTTCTTTTTGGGGAAGGGGCGGCCTGTATTTTTCAAAGGCCGTAATAAAGGCAAGGGCTTCTTCCACCAGGGAAGCGACGCCGGAACGGTCCATGCCAAAACCAAAACGCAGGGAATCGGAACGGGAAAAAAACGACGCAAGAAAATCAAGCCTCGCTTCAACATAAAGGCTGTCTCCGGCCCTTTCAAAATCAAGGCCGGAAAACTCTCCGGGGACCAGGGAAAGGCAGTTGACTTCCAGCACTGTTGAAAGAAAGCGCCGCAGCGCCAGGGAGAGCCTTTCAAGCAGTTCCCCGCCCAGGAGGGGAGAAAAAGAGCCCTTCCCCAGTCGCTCTTTCAGGCGGCGCAGGGTTTTCCGCATAACGCGCAGCGCCTTTTTTTTGCGGAAACGGCGGCCCAGGGCGTCCCCGTTCCGTACAAGAGCCAGGGCAAGGAGGGCGGCGGCAATGATAAAGACGAGGGCTCCGGCTACAAAGCCGTAAACCATGATGACTGTTCCGGGCAGGGGCAGGGCTCCGGCGGTCGGGGACAGGAGCCTTCCTTCCTCGCCGGTTTCCAGTATGGAACGTATCTCGGCCCCGAGGCCGGTGATTCTTTGGCCGCCGGCAAGAACCGGGGGAAATTCCACCCAGCCTGTTCTGTAGGCCGCAAAATCAATGTTGAGCCTGAACTGTTCTCCCCGGCGCTCCAGTTCAAGGCCGAGTATCGCCACATCGGCGTCGGAAGGAAGCTCCGTCTCAAGTTCCGCGGTCCAGCCGGCGGACCCGGCGGCCCCGGCGAGGCCGGACGCAAAGCCGCTCCCAAGGGGCGCCACAAGCCGCGCCTGATCCCCCACATACACGTTCCGGGGTATGGTATAGGGGGCGTCCCCGGCAAGGTCCTGGGGAAAAACCCGCCCGCCCCCGGCCAGGATTGCCAGCAAAACCACCAGTGGAACCACCGGGGCGGACAAAAGCGCCGCCCCCGGCGGAAAAAATTTTTTTCCTGAAGCACTCATGCGCGGCGTCTCCCGCCGAAAAAACGGCTCAACACCAGCGCCGCGTCAAGGGCCGTGGACACTTCCAGATGGGCCGCGCCGCTTCGCTCGCATATCAGGCGGCAGCTTTCCTTTCTTTCATGATGCCAGAGTTCCCAGGCTTTTCTGAACGAGGCGAAACCCGTAGCGCCGTAAAAATAAGCGCCTGTCTCCGGGTCCTCAAAACGGGCCAGCCCCACATTGGGCATGGCTTCTTCCAGGGGGTCGCTGATACGCAGGGCAATCACGTCATGACCGCGGCACAGACCGGACAGTTCCTTTTCCCAGTTGACGCAGAGAAAATCGGAAATCACCACCACAAGCCCCCTGCGCCTGAGCAGGCGGTTTATGCCCGCCAGAGCCGCGCCCAGGCAGCTTCCGTTCCCGGCGTCTTTCGCCCCCTCTCCGGAAGAGGCAAGGGCGGCGCTGATCAGCGCCATGGTATGGACCCTCCCCTTGCGGGGCCTGAAAACCCTGATAATCTCCCGGTCAAAGAAAAGCGCCCCCAGGCTCTGGCCGGCCTGTTCGGCGGAAAAGGCAAGAAGGGCAAAGCACAGGAGGGCCTGGTCATAACAGCTTAAAGCGCCGCTCCCGCAGCTCATGGAAGCCGAACAATCCAGCACCAGGGACACGGCCAGTTCTTTTTCCTCACGGTACTGCTTTACATAGGGCGTTCCGAAACGGGCGCTCACATTCCAGTCTATGGACCTGATGTCATCCCCCCGCTCGTAATGGCGCACCTCGTCAAATTCTATACCCTGGCCCCTGAAAACAGAACGGAAATCCCCGGCCAGCACATCAGAAGCAAGGCCCTGGGCAATGATGGGAAAGGTGCGTATTTTTTCAAGCAGTTCGCGCTTTTCCATCAGGGCACAGGCACGGACGCGAGTATACGGGAAATAACCCCGTCGGCGTCAAGACCGTCGGCCTCGGCCTCATAGGAAAGCACCACGCGGTGGCGCAGCACCGGAAGGGCCGCCGCTTTGACCTCGGCGGGCGTAACAAAGGAACGGCCCTGAAACAGGGCGCTTACGCGGGCATAGCGGTACAGGGCAAGGGAAGCCCGGGGAGAAGCGCCAAAAGAAATATGCCGGTACACATCCTGGCGGGCGAGCTTTTTCGCGTCCTCGGGAGACCCCCTTGTAGCCGGAGGCCGCGTAGCCGAGACCACCGATACAATATAGCGCTTGACCTGCTCGTCAATATGCACCGAAGCGGCGGCCCCCCGGAGAAAAGCCAGGGCCGGCCTGTCCAGAAGCGCCCTGAGAGGCCCCTCCCCCCCGGAAGCGCCGGGACCGGCGAATTTCAATATAGTTAATTCCTCATCAGGAGAAGGATATTTTACGCGGAGCTTGAGAAAAAAGCGGTCCAGCTCCGCCTCGGGCAGGGCATAGGTCCCCTCATGCTCTATAGGATTCTGGGTCGCCAGCACGAAAAAAGGATCGGGCAGGGCGTAGCTTTCCTCGCCAATAGTAACCTGCCCCTCCTCCATAGCCTCAAGAAGCGCCGACTGCACCTTGGCCGGAGCGCGGTTTATCTCGTCGGCCAGAATAAGATTGGCAAATACCGGCCCCTTCCGCACCGAAAAAGAAGCCTCCTTCTGTTCCCATACCAGAGTGCCGGTAAGATCAGCCGGCAGCAGGTCGGGCGTAAACTGTATACGCTTGAACTCAAGGCCCGTCAGTTCGGCAAGACTCTTGACCGCCCTGGTTTTAGCAAGCCCCGGCACACCCTCAAGCAGCACATGCCCCCCGGCGACCAGGGCCGAGAGCAGCCCGTCAAGCATCTCCCTCTGCCCCACAACGCGCCGGCCAAGCTCCCCCCGGCACTGTTCAAGAAGCGCGGCGGCTTTTTCCCGCGTACTATCCTCGTTTTCCATAGTTTCATTGTACCGGAGAATGTACCGCAAGGAAAGTAAGGTTGAAGGGGGGAAAAGAATTTACCGCTAAGTCGTCTATGAGAAAAGTCAAGCGATTTCAGCAAGATTTTTCTCTTTTTTAGTTTTTCCCAAAAACCTCCGGTACTGTTCCATCTTTGCCTCGTGCCTTTCAGGGTCCCGGCCGTAATGGTATTCCTGTTTCTTCAGCATTTGATACAGCTCAGCGAATACCCGCCTCCGTAACCCCGTCCTCACCAGCCCCGCCTTCTTGTATTCCGA
>JAISCK010000201.1 GCA_031265635.1 Spirochaetaceae bacterium | reverse complement strand
GGATTCGGGCTGTCCTGACCGGAAACAGAACAACAACCCATACCAGATGCCGGGGGGGGGGGGTAAAATAAACACTCCCCCTTATAATTTTATTTTTCATATAGAACGCTCCTTTAATAACGATAACGTTTTTCACGGGCTCAGGGTCCGTGTTATCCTGTCCGCCGTTAGGCGGACAGGGCGGAGTTTTTACAAGGTAAAAACTCCCATGAACTAATCCGCCACGGATGGCGGATTAGTTCAACCTTTATGGGGCTATCTTAACCTGGGTAAAGTAGAAGAAGCCCAGGGGCGTATAGTAGAGGCCCGAAAGTTTGGGATTTATCATGTACTTCTGGGTATAGAAGTAGATGGGGCCCACCGCGTGGTCCCGGCCCATAACGATGTCCTCGGCCTGGTGCATAAAGCGCATGCGGTCGGCGGGAACCGATGTGGACTTGGCGTTGGCGATAAGCCTGTCGTATTCGGGCACCGCGTACTGGGCGTCGTCATTGCCGCCGCCTGTAACCCACATGTCAAGGAAGGAGATGGGGTCGTTATAGTCGGCAATCCAGCCGTGCCGGGCGATCTGATAGTTCCCCACTTTGCGGTTGTCAAGGAATACCGCCCAGTCCTGATTGGCCAGGGTAACGTTGACTCCCAAAGCGGTGCGCCACATATCCTGGAGGGCCTCGCCTATGGCCCGGTGCCTGTCGTTGGTGTTGTAGGCATATTCCACTACGGGGAAACCCCTGCCGCCGGGATAGCCCGCGGCGGCCAGAAGCTGCCTGGCTTCTTCCACATTGGCCTGGTAATCGGCGGTTCCGGTCTTGTAGTAAGCGCCTCCCACCTGGCGGAAATCGGTGCCGCCGCCGCCCGCGTCAACAATTCCCGAAGGCACATAGGCCGTAGCGGGAAGCTCGCCGGTCTGGGTGATCTGGCTGACTATGTAGTTCCGGTCTATGGCCAGGGAAAATGCCTTGCGCACCCTGACGTCGGTAAAGGGCGCTTTCTGGTTGTTGAAACAGACAAAATAGGTTCCCAAATAGGGGACTATATTGAGTTCGCCGTTGGCAAGAAGGGTCGGAATTTCGTCAACGGGCATTTCCTCGATAAAGTCAATTTCGCCGTTACGGAACCCGGCAAGCTGGGCGTTGTCGTCGTCCATAAGGGCAAAGCGGATCAAATCGGGACCCGATGCCGGGTCGTAGTAGTTGGGGTTCTTTTCAAAAAGAAGATAACTGTTGTGTACCCATTCCCGCAGCCGGTAGGGGCCGTTGCCTATATAGGTTGAAGGGGAAAAGGTCCACTGATCCCCGGCCTTGGCAATGATGTCCTCCCGGACCGGGAAGACCGCGGGGAAGGCGAAGATTTCAAAGAAGTAGGGGCAGTCATAGGTGAGTATTACTTCCAGGGTAAGGTCGTCAACAGCCCGGGCCGCAAGCTGGCTCTTGTCCAGGGCCCCGGCCATTATTTCGTTGGCGTTCTTTACCATGTCAAGCTGGTAGCTGTAATCCGCGGCGGTTTCGGGGTCAACCAGGCGCTGCCAGCCGTAGACAAAGTCTTTGGCGGTAAGGGCCTGTCCGTCGGACCATTTAAGGCCGCTGCGGAGCTTGAACACATAGGTAACGGTCCCGTCGGGATTTACCGTCTTGGTTGGTTCACTTTGAGCCTGGCCCGGCGCGAGAACCGCGTCGCCCCTGCCGTTGTCAACGTACTTGTAGAGGCCCTCAAAGGCGTGGACCAGGTATATGGCGCCGTCCACCGCGGTATTAAGGGCGGGGTCAATGGTGTTGGGCTCCGAGGCGACAACAGCGGTGATCTGGCTCTCCTTAACCGTTTCCTTAGCCGGTCCCGAACAGCCCATCGCCGCTACGGCAAGAACCGTCAGAAAAAGAATCATTTTTTTTGCCATACATTCCTCCTCATAAAAAACAAAAACATACTCTTTCAAAACTTCAAATTTGAAAGAACTTCGATATTTTTGCCCAAAACCTGGTAGTCAAGGGCAAACCCCCTGGAAAGGCCGGTCGGCCCGGTCTTTCCGCTAAATCAAGGAAACCGGACAGGCAAGGCCGGTCTCCGTAGTACACATAGCTTACGCCGTATACAGGTGGCAGGCCACCCGGTGCCCCGGCGCGGCCTCGGCAAGATCCGGCATGGTTTCGGCGCAGCGCCCCATTGCCCTGGGGCAGAGCGTATGGAAAGGACAGCCCGGCGGGCTTTCCATGGGATTGGGTATCTCGCCTTCCAGAACGGAACGTTCCCGTGAACGGGTTTTTCTGGGGTCGGGGATGGGCACCGCCTGGAGCAGGGTTTTGGTATAGGGATGAAGGGGATTTTTGTACAGTTCGCCGCTCCCGGTGAGTTCCACAAGATAACCCAGGTACATGACCCCTATGCGTTTTGATATGTGGCGCACCACGGAAATATCATGGGCTATAAAAAGATAGGCAAGACCCAGTTCGGCCTGCATATCCTCAAGCATATTGACTATCTGGGACTGTATGGAAACATCCAGCGCCGACACCGGTTCGTCGCAGACTATAAACTCAGGCTCCACGGCCAGGGCCCGCGCGATGCCTATGCGCTGCTGCTGGCCGCCCGAAAACTCGTGGGGATAACGGTTGGCGTGTTCGCTGTTGAGGCCCACTTTGGCAAGCAGGGCGGCTATGCGTTCCCGGCGTTCTTCCCCGGTTTTTGCGAGGCCGTGTATGTCTATGGGCTCGCCGACTATTTCGCCTACGGTCATGCGGGGATTGAGGGACGATGAAGGGTCCTGAAAGATGATCTGCATCTTTCTACGGTAGGGGAGCATGTTGACATGGGTAATGTCCTCTCCCCTGAAGAAGATGTTCCCCCGGGTCGGCTCATAGAGCCTGAGTATGGTACGGCCAAGGGTTGTTTTACCGCAGCCCGATTCGCCCACAAGCCCCAGTGTTTCGCCCGGAAAAATCGAAAGGGGAACCGATTCTACCGCGTGGATATACCGTATCCTGCCCCAGGCTTCCCTGACGGGAAAGTATTTTTTTACCTGGCGAAGTTCGACAAGAGGATTATCAGCCATCGCGGTTCCTCCCTGTTTGGGTCTCCCCGGCCTGCTCCTGGTCTTTGAAAAGGAGCCAGCAGCTTGCCCGGTGGCTTTCCGAAAGAACCGTCTCCGGGGGCAGGCGCCGTACGCAGATTTTCATGCAGGCGTCGCAGCGGGGCGCGAAGGGGCAGCCCGGATTGGGTTCCAGCATATTGATGGGCGTTCCCTCGATGGGGATGAGCCTCTGGCCGGTTTCGTCGTCAATGCGGGGCATGGAACGGAGCAGCCCCCTGGTATAGGGATGACGGGAATCGTAGAAAATATCCTCCACCGTTCCCTGTTCCACAATATGCCCGCCGTACATGACCGATACCCTGTCGCAGATTTCCGCCACCACGGCAAGGTTATGGGTAATAAAAACAACGGCCATGCGGGTCTTGTCTTTGATACGCTTCATGAGTTCCAGTATCTGGGCCTGAATGGTAACGTCCAGGGCCGTGGTGGGCTCGTCGGCTATGAGCAGCCGGGGTTCGCAGATCAGGGCCATGGCTATCATCACCCGCTGGCGCATGCCGCCCGAAAGTTCGTGGGGATACTGCCTCATGCGGCGTTCCGGGTTGGTTATGCCTACCAGGGTAAGCATCTCAAGGGCCTTTTCCCTGGCGTCTTTGACGCCAATGCCGCTGTTGTGTTCCCTGAGGACGCCGACAAGCTGGCTCTCTATGGTATAGACCGGATTGAGGCTTTCCATGGGATTCTGGAATATCATGGAAAGTTTTGATCCCCTGAGCTTTTCCATCTCCTTTCCGCTTTGGGCCAGGAGTTCCTTTCCCTCAAAATACACCGTGCCGCCGGTTACCCTTCCCGGCGCTTCGAGTATGCCCATGACGGCATAGGCTTCGACGCTCTTGCCGGAGCCTGATTCTCCCACTATGCCCATCACTTCGCCGTCTTTGAGGCTGTACGAAATGCCGTCAACAGCCTTTACCTCTCCCACGGGGGTAAAAAAGGAGACTTTAAGGTCCCGGACTTCAAGCAGGGTATCCTGGTTCATCGCGGCGTCCTCATTTTTTCAGCCTCGGATCCAGAGCGTCCCTGAGTCCGTCTCCGAAGAGATTAAAAGAAAGTATCATGAGGCTTAAAATCACCGCGGGGATGATGAGCCTGTAGGTATAGGTATACATGCCTCCCAGGGCGTCGGAGGCCAGGGAACCAAGGCTGGTCATGGGGGCGTTTACACCCAGGCCCAGGAAGGACAAAAAGGATTCGAGAAAGATGGCTATGGGAATCTGGAGGCAGGTTGCCGCCACCAGGGACCCGACGCAGTTGGGGAGCAGATGCTTGAAGATGACCCGCCTGTTCCTGGCTCCCAGGGCTATCGCCGCGAGTACATACTCCTGCTGCTTGAGCTGGAGTATCTGCCCCCGTATGATGCGGGCCATGGTAGTCCAGTAGAGGAGGGCAAAGGCGATGAAGATGGCGATTATGCTGGGCCCCAGGGTTATGACCAGTTTTCCCATGAGCCTTGTCTGGTTGGCGTCGGCAAAGGCAGTGAGGAGGGGTTTCAGCGTTACCGCAAGGAGCAGGACCACCAGCACATCGGGCACCGAATAGATAATATCCACGATGCGCATCATCACCATGTCAACCCTGCCCCCGGCAAAGCCGGAAATCGAGCCGTAGCACACGCCTATAGCCAGGGTCAAAAGGGCCGCCGCAACGCCTATCACCATGGAGACCCTGGTTCCGTACATGACCCGTACCAGGATGTCCCTGCCGTGGGTGTCGGTTCCGAAGAAATGGGGAAAAACACGTTCCCCTCCGGCCCTGCGTTCCGCTTCCTGGGCGGAATAACGCAAGGGGGCCAGGTTTTCGCTGCCCCGTATCTGTTCCTCGTAGGTATAGCCGGTAAAGAGGGGGCCGGCGTAGGCAAAGAGAAAAAGGCCTATGATGACGCCAAAGGAAACCATAGCCACATAATTTTTTTTGAGCCGCCGCCAGGCGTCCTGCCAGTACGAAATACTCCGGTGCCGGGGAATAAAGGCTTCTTTTTCTTTTGCCGTGGCGGGGGTAAAATCACCGGCCTCAAACTGTTCTGTCATGACCTGTCCGCCTCCCTGGAAAGTTCTATGCGGGGATCGATGATTTTGTACAGTATGTCCACAATGAAACTTAACACTATGACCAGGGCGGCAAAGAAGATAGTGGTTCCCATGATGATGGGATAGTCGCGGTTCTGTATGCTCTGGATAAAATAGCGGCCCAGGCCGGGTATATTGAATACCGATTCCACCACAAAGCCTCCGGTAAGCACCGCGGCGGTGATGGGCCCCAGATAGGTAACTACGGGAATCAGGGCGTTGCGGAGGGCGTACTTGAAGATGATTTTGGGCACCGAATGGCCGTAGGCCCTGGCCGTCTTGATGTATTCCTTGTTGAGCACGTCAAGCATGGAAGACCTGGTATACCGGGCTATGGAACACATGGGGGTAAGCCCCAGGGTGAAGCAGGGGAGCATGTAACTTATGGGGCCTCCGGACAGCCCCGTCGTGGGGAAAATATGGAAAATTCCTCCGGCAAAACAGACCAGGAGCACCGTGGCGTTTACGAAGTTTGGAGAGGCAATCCCCAGGGTGGTAAGCACCTGCAGGGCGCTGTCCTCCCACCTGCCCCGTGTATAGGCGGCAAGACACCCAAGCCCCACCCCCACGACAAAGGCCCAGGACAGGGCAATGCCCCCTATCCTGGCCGAAACGGGGAACATTTCGTTTATTATGGTAAGCACGGGCCTGTTTTTCTGCATTTTGAGGGAAACCCCCAGGTCGCCCTTGAGGAGGCTCACCAGGTAGTTTTTAAGCTGCACCGGCAGGGGCTTGTCCAGACCGTATTTGGCCTCCAGTTCGGCCAGGACCCTGGGAGAAATCGCCTTTTCCCCCAGGAAAGGCCCTCCCGGCACGGTATTCATAAGAATGAAGGTGAGGCAGATGATAAAAACCATGGTTACCAGGGAGAGGAAAATACGCTTCAGTATATACACACCCATAACTAACCCCGCCCCAAAACTTGTTTCCGGTTCCCGCGACGCGGACCTCCGCCAGTATGCCGCCGGGCATGTCCCCGGTTGGATTCTTAATTTCTCTATTATGGATTTTTTCTTTCTTACGGTCAATGCGGTAAGTTACTTTTCGTGGAGGCTGTCAAATTCGCGATGCCTTGCATATATCTTTCAAAGTAGTATAGTAGGAAGGAAGGATTTAACGCATGGATATCGGGACACATTTAATGAAGTCGCTGGAATTCAGGACGGTGTTTACGGTTTCCGTCCTTGGTTTTGATGTTCCGGTTACCGAGACGGTTGTTGTTACCTGGCTCAGTATGGCTGTCCTCATTGTTTTTTCCCTCATAGTAACCCGTTCTCTCCGCGAAAAGCCCCGGGGCTTTCAGGTGCTGCTTGAGGCCGGTATGGGGTTTCTCGATTCCCTTTCCGGGGAACAGTTCGGGAAGCGCGGGCGGACCTTTTCCCCGTATATAGGAACGGTTTTTCTTTTTCTCCTGGTGGCGAATATTATCCCGGTGTTTTCGCCGATAGCTGTCTTTGGGCATGAGCCTCCTTTCACGATAAAACCCCCGGCGCGGGACATTAACTTTAGCGCGGCCCTGGCCATACTTTCGATTCTTGTGGTGCTTTTTAGCGGCCTTGGGGCGCGGGGCTTTAAGGGCTGGTGCGCGAATCTCCTCCATCCGGTTCCCATGATGCTGCCTTTCAATCTGCTTGAATATATCATACGGCCCCTGTCCCTCTGTCTCAGGCTTTACGGCAATATACTGGGCGGTTTTATCATCATGATGCTTATTGAGGCGGTTTTTCCCGTTGTGCTGCCTGTGGCCTTGTCGCTGTATTTTGATTTTCTTGACGGCCTCATCCAGGCCCTGGTGTTTACGTTTCTGACTACTTTGTTCATCGCCGAGGCTGTCGGGGTTCATGACGCATAGTACGGCGGCTTGCCGCCTTATATTAGGAGGAGAATAATGGAACTGGTGTACCTTATCGGAGCGGGTGTCGCGGTCCTTGCCGGGCTCGGCGCGGGTATAGGCATAGGAATCGCTACCGGCAAGAGCGCGGAGGCTATTTCAAGGCAGCCTGAGGCTTCGGGAAAAATACAGACCGTATTCTTCCTCGGCATAGCCCTGGCGGAGGCGACGGCGATTTACGGCTTCGTGGTGGCCATACTGCTCATCGTCAAGGGCTAGGACCATGCTTGATTTTTCCTTTACCTTCTTTTTCACCCTCGTCAATATCGGGATTCTCTTTTTCGTACTCAGGGCCATACTGTTTAAGCCGGTAAGCAAATTCATGGACAAGCGGGCGGAGAAGATACGGAATGATATTGAAGGAGCGGAAAGGGACAGGGAGGAAGCGAAGAAGCTCCTTTCCGAACAGGAAGCAGCCATGGCCGGGGCGAGGAAGGAAGCCGGGGAGCTGATAAAAAACGCCCGTGTCCAGGCCGGGGAACAGGCGGAGCGTATTATCGCCGGGGCAAGGGCCGAGGCTGAGGAGCTTCTTAAACGGGCCGGGGAAGAACTTGAAACGGAACGCCGGAGCGCCATGGCCCTTTTCAGGACCCAGGCTGCGGTCCTGGTGATGAAGGCGTCAGGCCGCCTTTTGCGGCGGGAGATTTCGGAGGAGGACAGGGCCGGGGAAATCGCGGCCTTCCTTGACGAAGCTGAGGATACGCTCTGATGTCCGTTCCCGGGCTCTGTGCCCTGGCCTGGGCCCAGGCCCTGGTCAATGCCGCTGGTCCTGAATACGGCGAGGCCCTTGCCTTTCTCAAGGCGGCCGCCCCTCCGCTCGAAAAGCTGCCCCCTACGGTGTCGGGTTACGCTTCCGGCGCGCGGCTTGAGGCCATGCTCCGTTCCGCCCTGAAAGAGGCCGGAGGCGGAGAGCCGGGCAGGGGCGCGGAGGCGGCCATACGGTGCGTCGCGCTGCTTGTGCGTAAAGGCCGCTTCGCGTATTTCGCCTCCTTTGCCGCCGAGGTGGAAAAAATCGTTGACGAGCGGGACGGGACCCTCAGGGTGCTGGTGGAAAGCGCCGCTGTTCCCGGAGCGGGTTTTGAGGACAGGCTCAAGGCCATGCTCAAACGGAAGAAAAACGCCGGGGATGTCAGGCTGGACATACGTGTCGTTCCTGAGCTTCTTGCCGGATGCAGGATAGGCATGGGAGGCGAGTATCTTGACGGAAGCCTTCTGGGCCGCCTCAAGGCGATGGCAAAGGACCTTGGCTCCGGCGCGGGGGCAACCTTTGGAGGAATGGAATGACAAATTTCGGAGACCTTGCCAAAGTTCTCGAAAACCAGATTGAACACTGGGAGGCCGGGCCGCGTTCCGAGACCATGGGGGTTGTGGCCCAGGTCGGTGATTCGGTGGCCAGGGTATACGGCCTTGAAAACGTTATATACGGGGAGCTTGTGGAATTCGCGTCAGGCGCCGAAGGCATAGTGATGAATCTGGAAGAGGACGGCGTGGGCGTGGTTCTTTTCAACGGCGAAAATCTGGTCAAGGACGGCGAGGCGGTGAAGGGGACGGGAAAGGTCGTATCGGTCCCCGGAAGCGACGCCCTTCCGGGCAGGGTGGTCAATCCCCTGGGCGAGGTTCTTGACGGCAGGGGCCCGGTTGAGGCCGCCGAATACCTTCCGGTAGAGGCTTCCGCGCCGCCTGTCATCGACAGGGGCAGCGTCAATACGCCCCTTGAGACCGGCATCCTTTCGGTCGATTCCATGATACCCATAGGCCGGGGGCAGCGGGAACTGATTATAGGCGACAGGCAGACCGGCAAGACGGCCCTTGCCATAGACGCTATCATCAATCAAAAAGGGAAGGGCGTCTATTGCGTGTACTGCGCCATAGGCCAAAAGACCTCGGCTGTGGCCGCCATCATCAGGAACCTCGAAAAGGCGGGCGCCATGGACTATACCTTCGTGGTCCTTGCCTCGGCCTCGGATTCGGCGGCCTTCCAGTACCTTGCCCCCTATTCGGCCTGCGCCATGGCCGAATTCTTCATGCGCAAGGGAAAGGATGTGCTTGTCGTATACGACGACCTTTCCAAGCACGCGGTGGCCTACCGGGCCATATCGCTGCTGCTCCGCAGGCCGCCGGGAAGAGAAGCCTTCCCCGGCGACGTGTTCTACCTTCATTCGAGGCTGCTTGAGCGGGCGGCGAAACTTTCAGACAGGCTGGGCGGCGGTTCCATTACCGCCATACCCATAGTAGAAACCCAGGCCGGGGATATTTCATCGTATATTCCCACCAATGTGATTTCCATCACCGACGGCCAGGTGTTTCTGGATTCGGAACTGTTCAATTCGGGATTCAGGCCCGCCATTGACGCCGGTCTTTCGGTAAGCCGCGTCGGCGGCTCGGCCCAGTTCAAGGCGATACGGAAGATTTCGGGCCGCCTCAGGGTTGACCTTGCCCAGTACCGGGAGATGGCGGCCTTTTCCCAGTTCGGAAGCGACCTGGACAAGGCGACGCAGGACAAACTTGCCCACGGGGAGCGGCTTATGGAAGTCCTTAAACAGAAGCAGTTTGCCCCCCTTCCCATGGAAGAAGAGGCGGTCATACTTTTTGCCTCGGTCCACGGCTTTCTTATGGATGTCAAGGTAAACGGCGTAACGGCTTTTGTATCCGGCCTCATTGAGTACCTCAGGATACACCACCGGGACCTTATGGAAGGAATCGCCGGTACGGGCGAGATAAGCGCCGCCGCCGAAGAAGAACTTACCCGCGCGGTAAAAGAATATAAAAGCGCCCCGAAGCCTTGAGGTTTTTTCCGGGGCCGGGTATACGGAGTATGTATGGCTAATTTACGGGACCTGCGGCTCAGGATGCGGGCCATAAAGCAGACCCTTCAGGTTACCAGGGCCATGAATCTTATTTCCACCGCCAAGCTCCGCAAGGGCAGAAAAATCCTTGAGGATACCGAGCCCTATTTTAACCGCATCCAGAAATCCATGGGGAACATACTTTCCGGCGCCGGATCGGTAAAGAGCGAATTTTTCAACAGGGTTCCCGCCAAACCCCGGTCGGCGGTTATCGTTGTTTCAAGCGACAGGGGCCTTGCCGGGGGCTTTAACGCCACTGTGTTCCGCCAGGTCCATAGCCTCTGCGAAAAGCTCGCCAATCCCATTCTGGTACTCATAGGTTCCGTGGGCTACCGGTATTTTCTCCATTCACCCTATATTATTCTTGAAAATTTCTCCTTTCAGTCGCGGCTTCCCGAATTGCAGGATGCCCAGGAAATTTCCGATTTTATCATTTCCCAGTTTCTCTGGGGTGTTTTTGACGAGGTTTATATCCTGTATACCCACATGTATTCGGCCATAAAGCTGGTTCCGGTCCTGACCCAGATTCTGCCCCTGAGCGCGGAGCGGATGCGGAAGGGAGGGGCGGACAGGGCGGACAGCATTGATTTTGAATATATTCCGTCGGAAGAAGCGGTCTTTGACACCCTCGCGCCCCTGTACATCAAGGGCGTTATCTACGGCGCCATGGTGGAGTCCTATGTAAGCGAACAAAGCGCCCGCATGGCGGCCATGAATGAGGCGTCCGGGAATGCCGAAGATATGCTTACCAGCCTTCAGGTTCAATATAACCGGATACGGCAGGCGGGCATCACGTCGGAAGTTTCGGAAATCATTTCCGGCTCCTCGGCGTTACACTAATAAGGAGTCGTTATGGCGAATACCGGTCATATAACACAGATAGTCGGTCCTGTCGTGGACGCGCGTTTTGAGCCTTCACAGGTTCCTTCTATTTTGAATTCCCTTGAAGTCGTACTCCCCGGCCCGGAAGACGCGGACCGCACGGTCATACTGGAAGTACTCCAGCACATAGGGGACAACAAGGTGCGCTGCGTCGCCATGGAAGCCACCGAGGGGCTGCGCCGGGGCCTTCCTGTCCGCGATACCGGAAATCCCATTATGGTTCCTGTGGGGGAAGCGGTGCTGGGCCGCATGTTCAGCGTTACGGGCAAGCCCATTGACAACAAGGGGCCTTTCAGCGCCTCTGAGTACATATCCATACACCGCGCCGCGCCGGGTTTTGAGGAGCAGAAGCCCGCCACTGAACTGCTTGAGACGGGAATCAAGGTCATAGACCTCATCGCCCCCTATGCCAAGGGGGGCAAGGTGGGCCTCTTTGGCGGCGCGGGCGTCGGCAAGACCGTAATCATCATGGAACTGATACGGAACATAGCCACGGAACACGCGGGGTATTCGGTATTCGCCGGTGTCGGCGAGCGCTCGCGGGAGGGCGCCGATCTCTGGAAGGAGATGAACGAGTCGGGTGTCGCCGAAAAAACCGCCCTGGTATTCGGCCAGATGAATGAACCGCCCGGCGCCCGCATGAGGGTTGCCCTGTCCGGGCTCTCAATGGCCGAATACTTCCGCGACCAGGGCGGCCAGGACGTGCTGCTTTTTGTTGACAATATTTTCAGGTTCATACAGGCCGGCGCCGAAGTCTCCGCCCTCCTGGGCCGCATACCCAGCGCCGTGGGTTATCAGCCCACCCTGGCCAATGAAATGGGTTCCCTCCAGGAACGCATAGCCAGCACGTCAAGGGGTTCAATTACCAGTGTCCAGGCCGTGTATGTTCCCGCTGACGATCTTACCGATCCCGCGCCGGCCACGACCTTTGCCCATCTTGACGCCACAACGGTGCTTTCCCGCAAAATAGTCGAGCTGGGCATCTATCCCGCCGTTGATCCTCTGGCGTCCAATTCCCGCATCCTTGATCCGGCCACAGTCGGCCCTGAGCATTACGAAACCGCCATGAGGACCCAGCAACTGCTCCAGCGCTACAAGGAACTCCAGGACATCATCGCCATACTGGGCATGGACGAACTTTCCCCCGAAGACAAAGAGGTGGTGTCCAGGGCCCGCAAGGCCCAGCGTTTTTTCAGCCAGCCCTTTTTTGTCGCCGAGCGCTATACCGGGAGCGGCGGCGCGTATGTGCCGGTAAAGGAGACGGTCAGGGGGTTCAAAATGATACTTGACGGCGAACTTGATTCGGCAAACGAGCAGGATTTCTTTATGGCGGGGACCATTGACGACGTGCTTGCCAAATCCAGGGACACCTGATGAGCTTTATACTCGAAGTACACACCCCTACAAGGCTCTTTTTTTCAGGCCCTGTGGAGGCCGTGGTAACCACCCTCATGGACGGCGAGGTCGGGGTTTACTCAAAACATTCGCCCTTTACCGCCCCCGTGGTAACAGGGATTCTCAGGATAAAGGATGAAAAAGGAAACTGGAAAGAAGCCTTCATTACCGACGGCATTCTTGAGGTAAAGAGATCCCGCACCGTGCTTCTTACCGAGCAGGCCGAGTGGCCCGGCGAAATTGATGTTAAGCGGGCGGAAGAGGCCATGGAGAAGGCGCTGGCCGTTCTTGAAGCGGGGGCGTTCAGGTTTGAAACCGAAAGCGCCAGGGCAAAACTCAAACGGGCCAGAACAAGGCTCGCGATAGCGAAGAAAATTTAAGCGCGCCCGGCCCCGGACAGGGGGCCTGAAAAAGCGCGGCCTCTCAGGAAGTGCTTGCCGAAGATCCTTTTTTCTTGTTCTTTTTCTCTTCCCGTTTTTCTTTTAACGTTTTTTGGGGCACTTTTTTTGTTTCTTTCTTATGCATAACATGTTCACCCATACTTATCCTCCCATACAAAGGCCGCGATTCCAGGATATGACCGGAAAACTATCTCTGGTTATAATCCCTTGCCCGCTCAAGGCAGCCTTTACATAACGTTGTTTTTTTTGACCGCAGCTTTTTGCCGCAGCGGGGGCATCTGCCCTCTTTTTTTCGTGAGGCGTACTTTTTCCGCCTCTGCTTGTTGACCTCGTCCCGGTGGTTCTCAAGAAAACGCTGTTGGCGCAGGCGGTTCGCTTCTTTCTCTGCTTTTGTTGACATTTTCGTGTTTCTCCTGGAAGTAGTATACTACAGCTATCCGTTAGATGCAATAATAAATTCACCGTTTATATTGAAAAGAAAAAGCCGCCCGTTTTTGGACAGCCTTTTCTTTTATGACCGGGCCTTAAAGCCGCCCGGCCGTAAACGTTAGTTCCCTATTTTGCCGATAGCCTCCGCGGCCGCGGTTTTAATCGCCTGCGACGTAACCGAAGCGCCGGACAGCGAGTCCACATCGGCCGAATTCGCCTCGATGATGCTGCCGGGGAGAATGGAGAGGGCCCTGCTCCCTATACCCTGGGTTTCGCCGGGACCGTCGGCTTCGACGCCGGTGATTTTTCCGTTGCTCATAGTTACCGTAACGGTAACCTGGCCGCCAAAACCCTGGGCGGCGGCGCTCGCGGTTCCCGACGGGCCGCCGGCGCTGCCGCCGGTACTCGCGCAGGAAACCATGACAACCGTCAAAGCGGCCAGAATACCGGCCAGTAAAGCTGCTCTTTTCATCTGAATCCTTCCATAAAAAAGATTGAATTTGTGCGTAAGCACAGCCCATTCTAGCCTTTTCCCGGTGTTGTGTCCACTCCGCGTTCCACCGGCTACATTGTACCGCTAAATGAGAAAAAGTAAAAGAAGTAAGGGAAAAGAGGGAAGGGGGGCCTGTTTCCTCACTGCCATTGGCAAACAGCCGCCGTAACGCCCGGCCCCCCTGCGCGGGAGCCTTGCTTTGCAAGTCTCCCGCTACCCCCCAAACGGGGAATGTTTATACTATGACCGCAAAGGAAATTCGGCGCCCGGCGCCTTTAGCCTTTACGGATTATTTTGTATCAGTCCTGTATTGGTACTGGTATTGATATTGTCCCCCGGCCCTGCGGGTGTATCCGGCATCCCTGCCGACAGCCCTTTCAGGGATAAAAGAGGGGCTCCGTTTTTGCGGAGCCCCAGAGGAAAGAAAGGAAGGCGAAGAGAGTTGTTTCGCCTTCTTAACACACTGTTTCAGAAACAAACGGGCCGGCGGCTGGCGCTCCTGTCAACGGTCAAGATCGACGTCGGTTAGCCCTGCTTTACCCAGGGCCTTGGCAGCCGCATCCAGAACAGCCATGCTGGTATTCGTTGCGCCGGAAATGGTATCCACCACAATAGAATTGGCTTCCACCATCCGAGGAGGCATATTGTCAAGGGCAAGGGTGCCTATACCCACAGTTTCCTCATCGCCGACGGCAACGGCAGAAATGATGATCTTGTCTCTCACCTCCAGGGTAACTTCTACAATACCGTGGTAGCCCATAGCCATGCCGGTATAGGGGCCGGGACCCGGATTCGGTTCAATAATTAGGGGCTCAATGTGTATGACCTCCGGCGGAGGAGCCGGAGTGGAAGAAGGAACGAAGGGGATTTCGGTATACGTTGCGGGTTTACTTTGGGCACATCCGAGCAAAATGAGGACTAAAACTAAAAGCAGTACAATTTCTGTTTTCTTCATTTATCTTTCCTTAATAGATATTGGACTTTACAAAAGAACTACCCGGACGGTTTCAAAACCGATCCGGGTAATTTTACATCACGTTTGATACTATCCTCTGACTACCGCTTCATGTCCGGCAATATAACCTTGGGTGATGCAACGGGCCAGGCCATGAGCGTTGGCCCCGCCGGAAGATTCGCCGCCGCAGTAAAGGCCGGGGATCACTTCGCCTGTCAGGGTCAATACCTGACAGTAGCCGTTGATGCGGACACCCATGTAGGTGTCGTGGAGCATAACCGTGTTCCAGGCCCCATAGAAGGGGGGCTTTTCGATCCGGTACCGGGGAGAGGGCTTGCCAAAATCCGTATCCGTACCGCCCACAAAGGAGTTGTACCGCTCCACCGTGGCCCTGAGTACCCTGCCGTCCATCCGGTATTTCTGATAGGGGTTGGTGTTAATCTTTTCCACCAGTTCCTCCCAGGTGTCGGCCTTAAAGAAATAGCCGGGCTGTCCTATATATTCGTGCATCTCCCACTCCTGGCGGATGATCGCGTCGCTGTCAAAAATAGCCCACTGGGGCCCCGCTGAATAGTCCGGGGGCTGGGACCCTTCGTTTTGAGCCAGGGCCGCGGCTACGTAGTTGATTGGCTTAAAGGGCATCTTGCCGGAGTTCCGCCAATCGTGTGGAGTATAACCGCCGTAGTTGTCATAGAAACCATAGGAACTTGCCGGAGTAGCGGCAAAACCTTCCATTTCGCTGTAGAACCGCTTGCCGACCTGGTTCACCATGATGGCGTTCTGCCAGTCCCGCATGGTAATCCCCACTCCTCCAAGTTTACGCAGAATGGGTGTCCGGGTATCCCAGCGGCAGGTAGTGTAGTTATGCCTGGCCCCAACGATGTTACTGGCCAAAAGTTGGCCTCCCCGTTCCATGCCCTGGTTCATGATGCCCCACATGGTGCCGCCTATGGCACAGATGGCCAGTTCGCCGGACCCATCCTGGGGGGAGTATTCTTCGGCGGCCCCGGGAACCTCCTCGGTCAGCCGGGGATCCACCATGCGCCGGAGGTCCGGGTTACTGGAACTGCCGCCGGACCCCACGATAATGGCCTTGTTGGCCTTTACCGTGATGGTTGGGGAGTCCATGACAATGGTCCCTCCCGGATTAAAGGGCTGCATGGGAGTTGTGGTTCCGGGCAGGATGGTGGGGGTATAATGTGCCTGAATACCCAGAACCCTGCCTGAATTTAAACTTTCCCGGAAGATCACGTCCATGTGGTAATTGAGGATAAACCTGACCCCCTTCCGCTTGGCGCTGGTTTCCATATCCCGGCAGAGCATGGTGCCGCCGTTGCCGGCAGGGCTTTCCAGGGACGGCCCATCATTCCAGTGGCAATGGGCCTCCCGGGGGGCGGAAATACCGGTGCCCTGGGCCCCGCTATTGTCGATGGGTATTTCAACAAAACGGACGCCGTTTTCAAGGAGGAAATCAAAACAGGGGGCCATATTATCCGCCATGACCCGGTGGATGGCCCGCTCGTTGTAGCGGTATATGGGCATACCCTGGGCAGTGGTCACCGACCAGTCGGTGAGATCCTTGTATAAAATCTCAGGATCGTCCCTGATACCGTCCCGTTTTTGCCAGGAGGTGCCGCCTCCCAGGGGAACGTTACCGGCAGAAAGGATAGCATGTCCCCCTATGTCATAGTTGGTATCAACCACGATAACCGAAGCGCCCGCGTCACGGGCGCGGATTGCCGCGGGTAAACCCGTTGCTCCGGCGCCGATAACCACCACGTCGGCTTCCAGATCCCATTTTTGGGGTATCTTGGTCGGATCAGTCTTTGATCCAAAGGCGGTTCCCTGGGCTGTTGTCGCGCACCCGAAAGGCTGTGCCACTACCGCGCCCGCCACTACCGCGGCTCCGGTCCCCATGCCTTTGATGAATTCACGCCGGCTGATCTCCTTCTGTTTCTTTTTACTGCTCATAAGTCCTCCAAATATTTTATTGCCGGAGACGTTTTCATTAATCATGAAAATATCTCCGGGAGAAACCTGTGTTGGATATGCGGAGTCAGAGTTATATCTAAGGCTGTTGGACAAACAGAGCTTGTTTTCTTAAAACTAAAGTTTTGAAAGAATCGCGGAGGAAATTTTGTTTTACTTATATATGGTTGTGCGAATGGGGGGGGGGGGGGGGTAATTCTTTATAATACAAGGAATTAGCTATATTACAAAACAAACCGCTCCTCCACTGGACCCAAAAGGATAGAAGAACTAGAACAAAGATATTCTATTTCGAAAAATTCTTTTTGTCAAGCGGAGGTTTCAAAAACACGCGAAGAACGATAAAAAAACGAAGGAGAGGCCGGAAGCCTTATTGGGCAATGTGCCTGATGGCCTCAATATCAAGGCCGGTAATTTTTTGGATTGTTTCCGCGGAAAGCCCCTCCATCAGAGCATTCCGGGCGATTTCCTCCATGCCCTCCTCACGGCCTTCTTCACGGCCTTCTTCACGGCCCTCCTCAAATCGGACCGCCAGAGCATCGTCCCAGTTCCATTCCGTAAATAACATATTGAATACCTCCGAACTATGCAGTTCCAAAAAATCCCGTAATATCCCGTGGCTGACGCAGTATTTTACCGCCGCCTTCACCCCTTCCTCCCGGCTCCCCAGTTCCTTCTCATACTCCCTCGCCTTCCCTATAAAATCGCTGTACCCCTCCAGCTTTTCACACCGCTTCACCAGTTCCTCATTATGCCCTTTATTAATGTTTATCACCCGCACCGCCAGTTCCAGATCAGGCGTCCCCGCCAAGCCCAGATCCTTCACGTCCGCGAAGGCGTCCGAGAGTTGCAGCCGCGTCTCGTCGGGGTAGTCCGCCGCCCCGTTGTACAGCACAAAACACTCCGGCCGGGGTATGGCCAGCAGCCGGCTCTTGTACACGTCCTTATTGTCGATGATCTTCTCGTAGAGCCGGGCCAGGTACAAAAGGCAGCGCAGGGGCATGTTGGGGTTCACCGTCGACTGGTGTTCCAGGATAAGGACCAGCTTATTGGCGACCGCGAAGGAGATGTCGTTCACCCGTTCCATAAAGAGCACGCCCTCTAAGGTATTGATAGTGATCGGCACATCGGGGGGCAAAGCAATACCTTCCAGGGCGCAGTAAAGTTCCCGCAGGGTCTCGGGGTCGTTGAAAAGGAGGGAAAACACGCTGTCCTTGTAGGTCCGGTTTACATCCATAAAAGTCTCCGGGAATAATAATAAGGTGGTTTACCGGATTTTTCAACCGGAGCGGCGGCAGGGATGCGCCTAACCGCCGGAGACGGAGAGCAGCGGATACAGCGGCATACGTCATCCCTGATTGGGGGGTAGCGGAAGACCCGCAGAGCGGGGCTGGAGTGCAGGGGGGCCGGGCGCTGAGGCGGCTGTTTGCCGGAGGCGGTAGGGAAACAGGCCCCCCTCTTTTCTCTTCTTACTTCTTATACTTTTTCGACTTCGTGGTAAATTCTTCTTTCTTACCTCTTATAGGGGGTAGGCGTGCGTTAATCCGCCAACAGCGGACAGGCGGCAGCCTTCCGGGGGTGAAAACTCAAAAATAATCCAAAAAAGGTAAAAATACTACCAGAACAAGCGGCGGAACGGCTTTACAGTATAAGTCAAGAGGTTCTGAAAGAGCCTGTAGGTAAAAAAAATTTAAAAAAGGAGCCAGTTTCAAAATTCGAGCGGTTTTGAAACTGGCTCCACCGCGTTATGTCGTTATCTTGGAAAAATAAAGAAAGCGTAGTATCCTCTGAATCTGTATGCTGGCGGCGGAGCGTTTTTCAGAAGAAGCGGCGCGGATTCTCAGGGCGGAAATTGACGATGCCGGCGGGAACGAGGTCTTTGTCCTTGGCTGGCTTGATGAGCGGGGAAAGGTTGCCCGCCTGGAAACCCTGGCGCGGGGCAACGAGGATTCGGTTCCCGCGCTGCTGGGCCGGAAGGGAGAGGATGTTCCCGATGTTTTTATCCACAATCACCCTTCGGGTTTTCTTACTCCAAGCGATAATGATCTTGTAATCGCGTCCGGGGCGGCCGGGGACGGTGTGGGCGCTTATATCGTGGATAACGCGGTAAGCAAGGTCTATGTCATTGCCGAAGCCCTGCGTAAAAAGCCCAGGGTTTTTCTTGATGCCGATACTATGACGGCGGCCCTTGAAAACGGCGGTTCTGTCGCGGGACGCCTGGAATCCTACGAAGTCAGGCCAAGCCAGCTTGACCTTATGCGGCTTATTGTCCGGGCCTTTAACGAGGACGCTCTTGCCGCCGCCGAAGCGGGGACCGGGGTAGGGAAGTCCTTTGCCTATCTGATTCCCGCGCTGAGTTTCGCCCTGGCAAACAATGAGCGCGTCGTGATTTCCACCGCCACGATAAATCTCCAGGAACAGCTTTACAACAAGGATATTCCCCTGGTCAACTCGGCTATGGGGGAGAAGGTCAAGGCCGTCCTTGTCAAGGGCAGGGCCAATTATCTATGCCTCAGGCGGCTCCATGACGCGCTTGCCGAGGCGTCGGTTCCTTCATTGGGTTTTGACGGGGAGGAATTTGAGGAACTTACGGCGATTGCCGCCTGGGCCGATACCACCGGAACAGGAAGCCGCTCCGATCTTTCCTTTCTGCCCCGCGACGCGGTCTGGTCCAGGGTCTGTTCCGAAGGGGACCTCTGCCTGGGCATGCGCTGTCCCCGGCGCGAGAGCTGCTTTTTTATGGCCCTGAGACGGGAAACAGCCGACGCCCGTATCCTTGTTGTAAACCACCATCTCCTTTTCGCGGACCTGGCGGCCAGGCATGAGGGCGCGGGCTATGATAACACGGCGGTGCTTCCTCCCTACAGGCGCGTCATCATTGACGAGGCCCATACAGCCGAAGGCGCGGCTACTTCTTTCTTCTCAAAGGAATTCAGCCGTCTGGGCATATACCGCCTGGCCGGGCGGCTCTACCGGAAAAAGGGCGCCCAGGTTTCCGGCCTTCTGGTGCGTATCGCCGCGTTAAGCGAAAACCGGGACAGGCTTGACGATGCCGCCGATCTGGTGCGGCAGCTCCGTTCCCATACCGACGCCCTTGACGAAGCCGCCCTGGAACTTTGCCGGGAGGAAGGCGTCTTTCGCCTTACGCCGCGGAGCCGGGAGCTTGCTTCTCCATTACTCCTCCCCCGCATTGACGAGCTTAAAAAAACCGCCGGCGCCCTGGTCAGGATTGCCGCCGATATTCTTGAAGGCGTTCCCCAGGCGGACAGGGACGAAGGTTCCGTGTGGGAGCTAAAAGGCGTACTCCGCCGCCTTGAGGCCGTAGGGCTTACCGCTTCCCTTTTTCTTGAATATCAGGAACACCCCGATCAGGTGATGTGGCTGGAATGCCAGAAGGGAAGGGGCCGGGAAGACTGGGCGCGGTTTACGGTTACTCCCCTTGACGTTTCCCATGAACTTTCCGACGCCCTGTTCAGGCCCAACAAGACGGTGGCCTGTGTCTCTGCGACCCTGACCATATCAGGCGGTTCGTCCTTCGCGTACTGGATGAGCCGCACCGGTTTTTCCCTTGACGGGGAAAGGACCATGCTCCAGGGAGAATTCCCCTCTCCGTTCCCGTACCGGAAATCGGTGCTTCTCGCGGTTCCCCAGGACAGCCCCCTGCCTGACCAGAGCCTGTACCGGGACTTTGTGGACAGGGCCGTAGGAAAACTCATTGAAATTTCAGGCGGTTCGGCTCTGGTGCTTTTTACCTCCTATGAGGCCCTGCGTAGCGCCTATACGGCCTCGTCGGAAGCGCTCGAAAAGCAGGGCATACACTGCCTGAAACAGGGCGATGACGACCGGAGCCGCCTTTTGTCCCGCTTTCTTGATGACGAGTCCAGCGTTCTTTTCGCCACCGATTCCTTTTGGGAAGGCGTTGACGCGCCGGGAGATACCCTGCGCCTGGTGATACTGTGCCGGCTTCCTTTCAGAAGCCCCAGTGATCCGGTCTTTGAGGCCCGCTCGGAAGCCCTGGAAAAGCAGGGGGCCAATCCTTTTATGGAACTTTCCCTTCCCGAAGCGGTGATGAAATTCAAGCAGGGTTTCGGAAGGCTCATGCGCCGTTCTTCAGACCGGGGCGTTGTGGCGGTGCTTGACGGCAGGCTGCTTCACAAGCGTTATGGCAGGATTTTTCTCGGCTCCCTGCCCGAAACGCGCACCTGCTTCGGCGGCTTTGAGGCAATACTCAGGGAAAGCGAAAATTTTCTTTACTGAGGCGGGCGGCAGACAGATTCCGCGCCGGGAAGTGCGTATCATCCGCTGTCGAAAACCGTGTTGCCCAGTTCGGCGTTTCGCGGGTCTATGGAGGCGCGGTATTCTTCGGCGGCGTCCTTTTCCCGTTTAAGTTCGGTAAAGGTATAACAGGTTTCCCCGCGCTCGTCGACGCTTACGTCAACGCCCGAATAGCTTCCCAGTTCCTTGATGATACGGTCGCGGCTTTTTTCGTCCTTGCCGGAACCTATGTCCCGCTCCATCACCATGAGGGGGTTTTCCCAGATCAGGCGGTAGCCTTCTTTCCTGAAATTTTCAATATGAATTTTTTTGTTTTCTTTTCTGTTGTACAGGGATCTCAGGCAGGGAATGAGCCAGAAAAACAGCGAAAAGGCGATGGGCGTCAGGCCGAGACCCGCGCCGATAAGGGGAAGGGGATTGGCCGCTATATGTCCAAAGAGCGCAAAGGTCATGCCGTAGAGTCCCTGGGCCACGGCCTGGGTCTCGCTGTACAGCATCCCCACCGTAAGGGCCTTAAAAAGAAAATAGCTCCCGGCGGCAAGGTTAATTCCGTTTACCAGGGCGAACAGGGCGTTTATTTTTTTCGGGTTTGACGAGAAGGTCCTTAGCGCCCTGCGGGGCGGTGAAAACCCGGAAGACGGAGCGTTCCGCAGGAGGAGCCTGTCAAAGCGGAATACCAGGGTTCCTTCGGCGCTCACTTCGGGACTGCCGGAAAACTCGACGCAGTAGGCGCTTATGTCCCTCTGGGCATCGAGAGGGTTTTTTCCGGTAAGGGTCATGAATTCGCCCAGGGTAATGACGCCCCTGTGGGCCTGTATATAGGCTATGACCGCCTTTTTTTCCCGCTCCGCCCAGTCCGCGTTGGGGTCGCCGTCGCCGAACACAAAGGAAAAAACCGCCTGGTACACCGGCTTTTTCCCCCCGGAAACGCGGCTTCCCCGCTGATACGCGCGGCCCCGGTAGCCGGAGCGGTAGGGGCCTCCGGCAAGTTCCGAATAAAACCACATACGCATGAGAAGGGTGATTATCGAAAAATCAACATGAACGCCGCCCCTGTCCCGGTCCGATGAACGTTTTCGGGAGCCGCTTACGGAAACAAAGAGCGTAAGCAGGGCAAGGGCCGCGAAGAGGGTAAAATAACCTATCAGCATGACCATGATCCATACCTTGAAAAGCCAGGTCCCCGCTGTTCTGAGGGCCTTTGCGCATTTTCTCCCTGCCCGGCGCAGGCTGACTCCGAAGCCCCGGTATCTACTGGTAAATCCCCTCGGAAAAGAATAGAGAATTTCGCCTGATCCGGTAACTTCAAGCCTGCCAGAGAATTCGTCGGCGGCCGCGCTGGCAAGTTCCCGGACTGTTTCCAGGGGAAGGGCGGTTTCCGCCGTAAGATCGGCGACAGTGGCCCTTCCGTGTTTTTGGCGCAGGACGCTTACCAGTTTCCGGTAAGCCCTCTCCTGTTCCCTGGC
>JAISCK010000170.1 GCA_031265635.1 Spirochaetaceae bacterium | reverse complement strand
TCTCCAAACCTCAAGGGCCCCTCATTACCCAAATGCCAAATGATTACCACTTTATATTTGCCGCTGATAATAGACATAGTTAGTT
This sequence comes from Spirochaetaceae bacterium, assembly GCA_031265635.1. Classification (GTDB taxonomy): domain Bacteria; phylum Spirochaetota; class Spirochaetia; order Treponematales; family Breznakiellaceae; genus JAIRTD01. The sequence goes on along the minus strand of JAISCK010000170.1, from coordinate 6,070 downwards.
CTTTTTCGCAGGTAAATTCGTGATTTCTAAACTTACGCTCGATTTCGGCCCTTAACTGAATCGGCAAAAGCTTTCTCCTTGGGGCGATCCCGCTATCAATGCCGCAATGCCCGATAAAGGGAGGCGGCATGGCTTAACAAAGCAACGTAACCGCCGTATGCGCCATGGATAGCGCTGTTTTCGTTGGGTGGAGTTTTTGCAAAGCAAAAACTTCAAGTTTAAAATCCGCCACGGAGGGCGGATTTTAAACAAGCCCCCGGGACACCGCGATCCGCACCGCGTCGGCCTTGTTGACCGCTCCCAGTTTGCCGTAGATGCTGCGTATAACGCTTTTTACCGTATTTACCGACAGTGAGGAAATACCGGCGATTTCTTCCTGGGTCATTCCCTGGGACAGGTTCGTGAGGATTTCTATTTCCCGGCGGGAAAGTCCTTCCTGTCCGGCGTTTCCTTTCCGGGCCTCTTTAGGCCGGTGTTGTTCCGCCACGGTAAACAGTTTTTTGGCGTAACCCGACGCGTTCCTGCGTACCGCCTCAAGCCAGTCCCGGGGAAGCGCCGTGGCTTTGTCCTTTAACGCCGCGTCGGTCAGGGCCCGCATATCTTTTCCCAGTTCGGTAAAGGGCATATACAGGGCGTTGGGCGCGGCCTGGCTGTAGGCCGTTTCCAGGGCGGCGAAGGCGGCCTTCTTGTCCCGGATCTGGTACCAGCATACCGCCTCCAGAGTTTTTTGCTCGATTCTCCCCAGCACAAAATCCCAAAAACCGCTCCGCCTTCCCCGGCTTTCCAGGACCGCCAGGGCCGCGGGATAACGCCGTTCCGCGAAATGGTATTTTGCCTTGACCAGCACTTCAAGGCCAAAGGCAATGGAATTAAGGTCGCTTTCCTCAAAATCGTTTTTCAGCCAGGAGGCAAGGCGGCCTGTCTGTCCGGTATGGACATAGTACCAGCCGGAGCAAATATCGTGGATAGTAAAGCGGTTGGGGTAATCAGGCTCGTCAAGCTGGGCTTCGAGCTGCCGTTCTATCCCCTCGATGGCCTCGTAATTTCCCCGGGTCAGGTTGATCCGCAAAAGGTAAAACAGGGCCCGGCTTTCGATTTCGTACTGTTTCCCCTGCCGGGCGCTTTCCAGGGCCCGCAGGACAAGCTGTTCCGCCCCGGCTATATCGCCCCTGAAAAAAGCCAGCTCTCCCCGGCACAGATCGTCCATTCCCAGGGCGCAGCCCCCGAAGGTAACCGATGTGAAGGGGACGGACGCGCTTATGGCCCCTATGTACTTTTCCATTTCCCCCGCCTCTTCGGTGTTTACCCGGCAGAGATAGGAACTGAGGGCGATTATCGATATGGGCGGCCCGACTTCAAACTTGTTAAACTCATAGTAGTGCCGGGCCTTTTCAAAATAATGAACATAGTCATAGTCCCTGGTAAAGGAGCTGGTGTTCATGCCGATAAAGCCCAGGAGATTGTAGCAGCCTGTCAGGGTCCGGTAGGTGATAGGGGAGGGCGGAGCGGCTTCCAGCCTGGCGATAACCACGGCCAGCTCTTCCCTGGATTTGTCAAACATTTCAAGGGTCAGGTAAAGCCCTGTGCGGATCACCTGAGCCGTGGCAATGCGGTCGTACATTTCGGAAGGCGCCCGTTCCATGATTTCAAGCAGCATCCGCGCGGTCCGGTTAGGCAGTATCGCGGACATGGTTTCGACAACGCCTATCAGCCGTTCATAATCCCCGGCCTTTTCGTAGTAGTTGATGGCGTCGATTTTTTGATTGTTGGCCGCGCACCAGGCGGCGGCCTTTTGGTAGACTTCCCGCTTTTCATCTTCGGAAAGTTCCCCCTGCTTTCCGCTTAAATATTCCAGAAGCAGATGATGAATCCGGTACGCGTTCTGATAGCCGTCAAAGCGGATAAAGGAGACGATCCTCTCCATCTCCTCGAGGAGCCGGGTCTCCTCACGGAGACCTTTGCCGGAAGCGCCCTCTGCCGGAGCTTTGGAGGCGATCTCCCGGAGCAGGTCGGGCGCGAGATGTTCCACCAGGGACAGCTTTATGAGGAATTTCCGCAAACCGGGGGACATACTTGAGATAAGTTCGCTTTCTATCAGGCGGAAAATATTCACCCGCATCGCCTGGGGCACATAGGGCGTTCCCGGCGCGTTTTTCAGGGACAGCCCCGCCAGATGTATGGCGAAGGCCCATCCTTCGGTATCGTAATATATAGAAGAGATTGTCTGCGGCGGAGGCAGAATATTCTGGATATGGAAATATTCTACCATTTCTTCCTGGCTGAACCGGAGATCATCTTCGGTAATCCTGCCTACAAGCCCCTCGGAGAGGAGTTTTGTCAGATTTATGGACGGTTCGGTCCGGGATATGATGATAGAGGTGATGCTGGGGAAAGACGCGGTGATTGAGCGTTCCAGAAAACGCAGGACCGCCTTGTCATGAACAAGGTGAAAATCATCGTATACAAAGATGTATTTTACGTCGGTACGGGTTTCTTCCTGGGGAACGGCCACATAACGGTCCCATTCCCGTTCCGTTTCGGGAAAATCGACATTTACCAGCCTGGCGGCGGCTTCCCTGTTGCCCACGGAAACCCCGGTGATAAAATTTTCCCAAAAACGCTTGCCGTTATTGTCCCGTTCGGACAATTGCATCCAGCAGGTCAGGGCGTCATAATCGTGGACAAAGGAATAGACCGCGTGGGTTTTTCCGTACCCCGCGCCCGCGTTGACAATGACTACGGGATTTTGTATCGCCTTTTCCAGCAGGCGGTCTATCCTGGGCCGTTCCAGATAGATCTGATTTCCCGGAGCTATGGGCACATTACTGTGAAAAAGCCGTTCCGGCATGGCACATAGATAATAATCTCTAAAAATCCGGACTGTCAACGGCCCGCGTTGCCTTGAATAAACCGCACAATTATGGTATATTCAAAATGTCCGGGTTATGGAGGATATAATGGTTATTAACGCCACCGAACTAAAGGCCAATATAGGACAATATCTCAACGCCGTATCGGAGGACGATGTATATATCACCCGGAACGGAAGGGTAGTTGCCAAACTATCCAGTCCGGCCCGGGACAAACAGGCTGTTCTTGACAGCCTTGCGGGAATCACCGCCAAAAATCCGGTCAGCCTTGAGGAAGCGCGAAAGAGCCGCTTGTCCCGCACATGAAAGTCCTTGTTGATACCAATGTTATCATTGATATCCTCGAAAAGCGGGAGGAATTTTTTCAAGCCTCCTATGAAGTGGCGCGGCTTGCCGTTCAGGGCAGGATACAGGCTTTTATGCCGGCCAGCGCCGTTACCGATGTATATTACATTATCCATCAAAGCGTCCACGATGCTGAAAAGTCCAAGGAAGCCATAATCGGCCTTACAACCCTGGTTGGCCTCTGTGATACCATGGCGGGTGACATACATGCCGCCCTAAGCCTCCCCGTCAATGACTTTGAAGACGCGGTTATCGCCGCCATAGCCAAACGGGAAAGGGCCGATTACATTGTTACCAGAAATGAAGCGGACTTTAGGGATTCCCCGGTTCCCGCTGTCAGTCCGGCAGCGTTTCTTGAACACTACAAAGAGTAAGCTCAGGTATTCGCGGACTACGCCGTGGCCGGTAAGGGGTCAAGGGCGCCCTCCTTTAGCGCCGAGTTGCAGTGTTCGGCTATCAGGGCAAACTCGGGGGCCAGTTCCTGAAACAGGTCCACGAGGACAGGGTCAAAATGCTTTTCCCGGCCTTCGAGGATTATGCGTTCCGCTTCCGGGGCGCTGAGGGGCTGTTTGTAGGGACGCAGGGCAATGAGGGCGTCGTACACGTCGGCGACGGCCATAAGCCTGCCCTGGAGGGGAATCATCGAATTCTTTAAGCCCCTGGGGTATCCCGAACCGTCCCATTTTTCATGGTGGGTTCCGGCGAAGATTTTCGCGTGGTACAGAAAATCATTTTCCGAGTTTGTCTTCATGATGACTTCGATGGCCGCTTCTCCTATGGCGGCGTGCTTTTTCATTGTCTCAAATTCCTCAAAGCTGAGTTTTCCCGGTTTGTTGAGGATGGCGTCGCTGATGGCGATTTTGCCCACATCATGAAGCTGGGCCGACGGAATGAGGAATTCCAGGTTCCAGGAGGAAACTTCTTCCCAGTAGATTCTTTCGGAGAGGAGTTTGTCTACCAGGAGTTTCAGATAACGCTGGGTGCGTTCTATGTGTCCTCCGGTTACGTCGTCCCGGAATTCAACCATTTCCGTTACGGTATTCAATATTGAATTTTGAAGTTCCACCACCTGTTTGGTCCGCTTCTGTACCATCTGCTGCAAATTGTCGTTGTAGTCCCGCAGTTCCCGCTGCTGGCTCCGGGTGAGCAGGTGGTTTTCTATGCGCTTTAAGAGCAGGGGCGGCGAAAAGGGTTTGGAAATATAATCTACGGCGCCCAGGTTTAATCCTTCAAGTTCGCTGCCCGGATCGTTCCGCGCGGTAAGAAAAACCACGGGAATATCGCCGGTTTTCTTTTCGCTTTTGAGTTTTTTAAGCGCCTGGTAACCGTCCATTTCGGGCATCTCAATGTCCAGAAGAATCAAATCAGGCGTTATCTTTTCCAGCATCTCAAAGAGTTTGGTCCCCGAAGGCATGGAAAAAATATCGTAATGGTCCTTCAATATTATTTTTCCGGTTGTCAAATTGGCCATATTGTCATCGACTAAAAAAATTATCTGTCGTCCGTTTTTCATCATTGACCTCTCCTTATACCTCGCTGAACAGTTCCACTTCATGTTCAATTTCATGTTCAATCACAAGCCGTCTTGTGATTTCCTCAAATTCTGATTTGTCTATCTGCTCCCGCAGCCAGGGCACCAGTTCCGCATCTGATTCGTAGACGCACTGTTCCAGTTCCTCCATCGTGCTGTCAAGTTCGCCCATGTCGTAATTTTCCGCGGCGTCCCTGAGCCGGCTGAGCAGAGCCGGGTCCGGGGCGTCCCTTCGGGGTTTGTGAAGATTCTCTTCCAGAATATCGAGCAGGCCCGACAGTTCCGCGATAAATCCTTCAACGGTCAAAATAAAGATGTCGTTTTCCTCCTTTACGAGGTCGAGGTTCCCCGCCTTGGCCGCGTGTTCCAGCTGCTCGGCCTTTGCCCCGATGGCGTCAGCGGATATGCCCCGGCTTGATCCTTTGATCCCGTGTACGGTAATGGCGTATTCCGCCAGGGACTCCGTGTTCCGGGCCGCCTCAAGCAGCGCGGGGGTATGAATCACATAGGAACGCAGGGATTCCATGTAGGATTTTCCGTCCCCGCCAAAACGTTCCAGCCCCTTTTCCGCGACAAGACCTTCTATCCGGGCGTCCAGTATCAGGCCGCCGATACGGCGTTCAAGTTCCGTGGCAGCGTCTTCCGCTTCCTCGTCGCGGTTTTCTCCGGCCAGCCTGCTCTGCGTGTCAAGGCCCAGTTCCTTTTCCAGTTCTTTGTCCCGCACCCAGCGGTTAATGGCGTCGTTCAACTTTATGATGTCTATGGGCTTGGTAAGAAAATCCTGGAAGCCGTTGTTGAGAAAGAACTTGTCGTTGCCGGTGATGGCGTTAGCCGTAAGGGCGATGACGGGCACGGTCTTCGCGTATTCGCTGTCTATTTCGTTTCTGATAATACGCACCGCCTCAATGCCGTCCATGCCGGGCATCATGTGATCCATAAAAACGGCGTTATACCGGGGTTCGCCTTTCCGTATCAGGGCTATCGCGGCCTGTCCGCTTCCGGCGCAGTCTACGGTCATGCCGTAGGGTTTCATGATGCCCTTGGCAAGGTCAAGGTTGGTTGTCACGTCGTCAACAACCAGAACCCTGGCGTATGGAATGCGGGCCCGTACCATCTTCTTGTTCCTGTCCTGCCGGGCCATGGTGTAGCGGAATTCTTTAAGGTTTTCGGCAAGCTCCTTTCCGATAACCGCGTCGCTGACAAAACCCTGGAGGATCCGTATGCTGAAAACGCTTCCCTTGCCGTACTCGCTGGTTACGGAAATGCTTCCCTGCATCATCTCGGCCATCCGCTTGGTGATGGCAAGCCCCAGGCCCGTCCCCTC
>JAISCK010000121.1 GCA_031265635.1 Spirochaetaceae bacterium | reverse complement strand
CCCCCATCCAAAGATTTCGTTTCCAAGGGCTTCATGGTAGGCTTTGACCTGAACCGTCCAGTCCCCCGCTTCAAGGGAAAGGGAGACGCTTTCCTGCCCCTGGGAAGTCTCGATGTGGCTTTCCCCGCCGGGGCCGGAAAAGTCCAGTTTGTATACCAGGGCCTGCCGGTTCACTAAAGAGCGGACGCCGTCTGAAAGGACTATCCTGACGTTGCCGTCCCCGCTTTGTACCGGCGGCGCGCAGGAAACCAAGGGGAGGAACACAAACAACACTACCATAATACGGAACATTGTTTTCATGGAAATCTCCTTGATACTTCACCCTAGAGACTATGCCATAATACCACCTGTTGGACGAATATGGCAATACGCCGCATTGTTATTTTTCCCGTTTTCCTATATATTAAATAGTGTTCAGATATGTGTTGGAAAAAGGAGGAATATATGATACGCCGGATCTGCGGTGTTTTTGTGTTATTATGCCTCCCGGTGCTTGCGACCTTTGCCCAGAGCGCCGGAGCCATCAGGGACTACGTGGGGCTGATTAACCAGACCTATCACCCTGATATTGTATCCTACATAGAAAAATTCAAGGTTGAATTCGAGCGGCAGGGAAACACCGACGCCATAAGGAGCGTGGACCGTTTTCTCAAGGGGCCCTTTGGCACGGGTTTTGTGTATGTGGCTCCTAACGGGGATAATTTTATTATCACCAATAACCATGTGATCGCCCAGTCCTACAGCCTGAGTGTAACATTTGAAAAAGTCAGCGGGGAACAAACCAGGTACGACGGCCTCAGCATCGTCGCGGCGGACGAGGAACTGGACATTGCCATCCTGGCCTTCCCCGGCGGAGAGAGGCCCTTTCAAAACGGCCTTACCATCAGTACAGAACTTGTAGATGAAGGGACCGATGTATTTTCCGCGGGCTTTCCCAGCTTAGGCGGAAATCCGGTATACCAGTTCGGCAGGGGCATAGTGTCCAACGCGTCGGTGCGCATCCCCAGGGAGGATAACGAAGAAATACTCATGGGCCCCTATATTCAGCATACCGCTCAAATAGACGCGGGCAATTCGGGCGGCCCCCTGCTCATTGCTCAGGCCGGAGTACCCGCGGGGTACGCTGTTTTGGCCATCAATACCTTAAGTGCCTACAGGCGGCAGGCGGCAAATTATTCCATACCGGGCAGTACGGCGATGGAATATATCAACGCGGCGCTGGACCCCGTTCCGGTAAACGGGCGGGAAGCCCTGGACAAAAGGCTTGACGCCTTTATCGCTGAAGTGAATGTTCCCAGGGCGGTATACAAGGACATAGCAAAGTATCTTTCCTATGTCTGCGTCGCCGAAAATACCGAATACGCCATTTCCGAGATTGAAGACAGGCGGAACTCCAACCGCACCGTCTGGAACGACATAGTAGAGGCTTTCAATGACTATCCGGTGAACGGGATGCGCCTTGCCGTGGCCTGGGCGATGGAAAATTCCATGCGGACCAGATCCGGCATTATACGCATCTCCCTGGAAGATGTCCGGGAAATCAGCCCCGCCGAATACGAAGTAACCTTTACCGTCAACGGGAACACCACCGGATCGCGCTGGGTCAGGGAATACGGAACATGGCGCATCAATAGTTTTGGCAGTGTGGTATCAGGGGACAAATCCCTTCTGGCGGAAAAAGAAAGGCAGCGGAGCCTGGAAGACGCACTGTTCACCGATTATTCCTTCATGGTTCAGGCCGGTTATACCCATGTTTTTGAACGGGGCGCGGCGGTAAACGCGGCGATGCGTTTTGGGGGCCGGTCCAGCCTGTACAGCATGAAAGCCGTCTTCAGCGGCTCAAATTTCTGGCAGGCTGAACTCGGGTGGGGATTTTTTGTTCCCGTCAGGCTCACCAATTTCGCCATTATGCCTCTTTTCGGCCTGGGCTTCGGCGCCATGAAATCAGGCTCTTATATAAAAAGTAGCTCCAATATTGAAGAAAGCGATATCAGGATGGGAGTTTCTGTTGAAGCGGGGCTCCTTTTCACTACCGCCAAAGTGCGGGGGCTCTTCTTGTCCGCCATATACCAGCACAATTTCTACACGGATTTTGGCCACAGGATGGCGGGTGCCAAAGACACGTATCCCGACAAGAACTATCTGCTTTTCAGCGTGGGGTACGGTTTCTGAAAAAAGCGGAGTAGAGGCCAAAGGAGATAAGGCCGCCCCAAAAGGCAGGGAGGCCAAGGTAGATAAAAACGAGGTTGAGCAGCGCGCTCCGCTCTTCTCCGCTGTAGGTATTTGTAACAAACAGGGCGATAAGCGCCGTATACACCAGGAGAAAAACAAAGGCGGCGGGGATTACGCGCTTGTCCCGCATAACAAAAAGAAGTATTGCCCAGGGTATGCTGGCAACGATGGAGACAAGCGAGGGGGGCAGCCATTTCGCGATAAAGCCCCCTGTCTCATCGGGCCAGAAAAACGCCACGGCGCCGGCGCTGAGCATATAAAACGCGAAATAGGCAAAGACAACAATAAGACTTACGGAAAAAGCGGAGAGCAGCACCGCGCTCTTTGTTTTACCGTCCTTTGAAAATATGCCCATACCTTATTCACCGCGGCGTACACAAAATAGAGCGGGACCACCGCCCCGCTCTATAATAAAAACTACCTGCCTGCCTGGAGCGCGGTCCAGAAATCCTGTATTTCAGGAACATTCTGGTAAAGCCATGCGGGGTCGGCTTCCAGGGTCAGGACATCGCCCAGGAGCGGGTTCCCTTCCGCGGGAATCACGTCATCGCGCACCGACCAGCCGCCGAGGGTGTTAAAGGGGCTGAACCCGGGGCCCTTTCCGTCGGTTTCGCCAAGCATCCAGCGTATAAAAAGTTTTGCCGCGTTAGGATGGGCGGCATTGGTTACCACATAGAGGTTGTTCTGGTTATGAAGGCTTGTGCCGGGGGTCATGTTGATGGGAGCCAAAACCCAGCCGTCGCTTTCGTTCTTGCGGAGCTTTGAGGAAGCGCCCCAGCCGAGCATCCCCGGTCCCTTCTGGCCGGGAGTGCCGACGGCGATACACACGCTGTCCGAGGAGCTTTCGAAAACAATGTCGTTGTCAAAAAGGCGTTTGATAAGCTCATGGCCCGCGGTGGGGCAGCCGGGAGAAAGCACCAGCTTCTCGCCGAATACCCGCTCGTAGTCCCGTTCAAAAAGATCGGCGTTGGCTACAAAGGCGGTAAAATTGATCAGGTAGGTTTTGCCCTGGGTCGGTTCCTGCATAACAAGGCGTCCCTTCCATTCGGGCCTGGTCAGATCCCACCAGCTCGACACCGGGGGGCCGTCAAACAGCTCGTAGTTATAAAACCACTGGGCCAGTTCCACATACAGGGGCATTGAATACCTGCGGGACGATTCGGGGATGTGGGAGGCTATATCGCCGGGATAGTACAGGGTGAATTTACCGGGCATAACCATTTCTGTGTATATCATGCCGTCCTCATCCTTGATGTGGATAATATCGGCGTTATACACCCCGGCGTCAATCTCGCGGGTAATCTTTTCGTACAATTCGTTGGTAGAAATGTCATACACATCGGCGATAATACCGGGGTATTGTTTCTCAAAGGTCTGCTTGATGTTGCTGATGCGGCTGGAAATTGAATACACAACTACCTTTCCTTCCGCTTTGGCAAGTTCGTACAATTCCGCCGCCGTCTGCGAACCGTCATTTATTTTATTCTGCTTTGCCCACTCGGTAATGACCGGTTCGCTGGAAACCGCACGCGCCGTATTCCCGGTTCCGTTTCCGGCCCCGTTCCCGCAGCTTACCGCAAAGATAACGACGCATAACACGGTAACAAATAATTTCTTCATTGCTCTTCTCCTCCTGAATTTGCTTTAAGAAATCCCCGAAAATTCATTTTTCGGAACTTCCCTTATATAAATTAAAGTCTTTTTACGGGGGCCCCGCGAAAAGACCCGTTATATTACACCGCGTATTTTATGAGTTTTCCCGACTGCTTGTCAAAGACATTTATCATGCCGGGGTCCATAGCCAGGTAGAGCTTCTGGTCCGACTCGTAATGGCTTATACCCAGTTCCTTGACCAGAAGGCGGGTATCCCGTATCTGTATCTGCACCAGGGTTTCAGAACCCGCGGGCTGGGACGCGTATACCGACGCTTCCACGCTGCCGGAAAACGGCGCTGTCCTGGGATTGAGCTGTTCGGGCCTGAGTCCCAGGATACAGTCAAACTCGCCGCTCCCGGGGAATTCGCTGCCGGTAAGATCTTTTTTTTCAAAATGGAATTCTCCCAGATCGGATTTTACCGCGAGTCCGCTTCCCTCAGAAGCGGCCCTGCCTTCGACAAAATTGATCCGGGGATTGCCGATGAAGTCGGCCACTTTAAGGCTTACGGGATTTTTATACACATCCATGGGAGCGTCAACCTGGACCAGCACTCCCTCAAAGAAAACCGCCACCTTGGTACTCATGGTAAGGGCCTCGATCTGGTCATGGGTAACATAGATCACCGTGGTTCCCATCTCCTGATGGAGCCGCTTGATCTCGGAGCGCATATCGATACGGAGCTTGGCGTCAAGATTCGACAGCGGTTCGTCAAGGAGCAGAATCTTGGGAGCGGTAACAATGGCCCTGGCTATGGCCACCCGCTGCTGCTGGCCTCCTGAAAGTTCCGACGGATAGCGGTCCTTGTACTGGAGTATCTGCATGCGGTCGAGGGCGTTTTCCACCCGCTTTTTGATTTCGGCGGCGGGCACTTTTTTTATCTGAAGGCCAAAAGCCACGTTCTTAAAAACGGTCATGTGGGGCCACAGGGCGTAAGACTGAAACACAAGATTCA